>CALVRI010000001.1 GCA_944358525.1 uncultured Bacilli bacterium
TCTTTTTGACATAATTTTACATTTTGCTTGACTTTAGTAGGGGAGATGGGTTAAAATGTAATAGTAGGAGGGTTACATACTTATGGAAAGATTAAATGACATTTTAAGAGAACTTGGAATTTCTAAGGTGAAGTTAGCTAAATGTTTAGGTGTTTCTAGACAAATGATTTATAATTATTTAGAGTTAGATGATATTAATAAGTGGCCAAAGGATAAAAAAGTAATTTTACTTAATATTTTAGGAATTAAATCTGCCGATGAACTTGATAATATTAAAGTTGATACAGATTATATTATGGATGTTGAGACTAGAATTAATAGTTTATTTGAAAATTCAAATAAAAGTCAACTTGGCGACAGTAATGTTATATTTTCTGGCTTAGATGATAAAAGAAAAGAACTTTTACATAATATTGTAGATGATTTAAAAGAACGTTTAGAAGATGAAAAAGATGAAGAAGGATATAATTCTATTTTGTATTTATATCATTATTTACAATCAATGGAAAGTATGAAAGAGCTTAAATATATATTAGCATATGTATCTAAAGTTGGTGGATATACAAAACCATATGAATTTGTATATGATGAAACTGAACAATTTGTTTTTGAAAGTATTTTATTTTCAGCCTTTAATTTATATCATGCAGGAACATCTAGTAAAGCTAGAATAGCAGAGACTCATAAACGTTTTGTTTCTCAAATAGAACATAAATTAGAGGATAAAATGAGCAGGACTTTAGAAATGAATACACTTAAAATTCAAGCTATGAAGGAATTGGGTTTAACCGAAGTTAATGATGAAAATGTAGCGGAATTAATGTATAAAATTGATGAAATTCAAGCTCGTAAAGCAAGAAATAATTAATCCGATAATATATATTATGTTAACTTGTATATAAAAGAAAATTTGAGTAGTATTTCTAAATTTGATTAATACTACTCTTTTTTAAATTTTAAGGGGTGTGTTTTAAGTGAATATGTTTTATGAATTAATTTATACTATTACTGTTATTGCTTTTTTAATATTGATTTTCTATTTTATTATTTCCCGATTTGGACATTCTTCTGATAAATCTTTAGAAAAAACTGAAGAAATAGATAATAATGCTATATCATATGCTCCTAAACGTTTTTTATCTAATAATGAATATAATTTTTTAAATAAATTTATTGATTTAGAAAATGAATTACATATTAATATTGTTCCCCAGGTTAATTTAGCCTCTATTATTGATAAAGTTTCGGATTCTAGATTTCATAATGAACTTTTTAGAAATATTGATTTTGGTATTTTTAATGCAGATTATAGTAAATTACTTTTATTGATTGAACTTAATGATGAGTCTCACAATAATTATCATAGAAAAAAACGTGATATTAAAGTTCGTGATATTTGTAATAAGGCTGGTATTAAATTAATTACATTTTATACAAAATATTCAAATGAAAAGGAATATGTAAAGAGTAGAATAATTAAGGAATTAAATATATCTTCTACTAATGATTGACTACTCCCCTACCCTTATTTTATAAGGGTTAAGAGCTTAACATGTGATTTACATACATAAATAATATACCAATTAGAAAACTGATTATAGTTTTCTTTTTTTCTTTATATTGTAAAGCAGTTGGAAGCAATTCAATTATAGAAATATAAGCCATAATACCAGCAATAATTGCAAATAACGCACCCATAATAGTATCATTAATAATGGGTTTTAGAAAAATGAATGCTAAAAATGCACCTAAGGGTTCTGACATACCTGATATAAACGTTAATCCGATGGCTTTTTTCTTATTTTTTGTAGCATAATAAACTGGCATAGCAATACTTATTCCTTCTGGTATGTTATGCATTGCGATGGCAATGGTTATTGATATACCTAGTTTTATGTTGGTCTTTGATGATATATAAGTTGCAATTCCTTCAGGAATATTATGTATAATGATAGCTATCATGGTGAAAATACCTAATTTATATAATTTACTATTTTGGTCTAATTTACTTGGTAATATTTTATCAATAAATAAAGGTATTATTAAACCAATTATTATAAAAAATGCTATATTAGAAAATATTGAATTTTTTGTTGTGCTTTGAAACATGGTTAAACTTTCTGGAATTAGATCAAATATAGAGACACTTAACATTACACCTGAGGCAAAAGCTAAAGCATATTTTATAATATTATTTTTATTACCTTTGATAAAGATAAACAAAGAACCTAATAAAGTGGATAATCCTGCAATTAAGCATAATAAAAAAGGAAGAATTTCATTCATTTACTCCTCACCTATTTTAAATGTATGAAAAAAAGTATGAATTTATCATACTTTATACATTAAAAGGTTTTGAAAATATATTAGTTTCAATATTTTAATTATATTTCTTGACTTGGTTTACATTTTTACATTTATATGTTAAAATATTAACTGAAAGGGGAATGCAGTATGAACGATATAGGAAAAAATTTAAAGAGGATTCGAATGTTAAAAAATTTATCATTAAAAAAAGCTGGTTTACTTTTAAACATGTCTGCTACTGCTGTTTTAAAATACGAAAAAGGAAATATTATACCAACTTCTCAAAAGTTAATTCAATTTGCCAACGCGTATAGTGTTAGAGTTGTTGATTTGTTAAAAACTCATAAATCTCCTAAGATGCAGTTTAATGCATTTAGAAAAAAGCAAAGATTAAAGGGACAAAATTTAGAATTGCTTAAAGATATTATTCAAAATAAAGTATCCGATTACCTCGAAGTGATAGAATTAAACGAAATTAAATCAGATAATATAAATATTTTAAAATATTTATGTAATAATTCTGTTGATGCTGAAAGTGCTGCTACAAAATTTAGAAGTGATTATAAATTATCTATTAATCAACCTATTTCAAATTTGATAGATGTGTTAGAAAATTTAGGAATAATCATAATACAGATTGATGATACAGAACAAAAATTTTCTGACTTTGATGGACTTAGTGAGATTGTAAATGGTATTCCAGTTATTGTGATATTAAGGTATGATGATGGTGATAGGCAAAGATTTACCATTGCTCATGAACTTGGACATTTAGTTTTAGATATCAGAAACACGAATTTAGATACCGAAAGAATGTGTAATAAATTTGCAGGTGCATTGTTGATGCCTAAAGATGCTGTTATCAATGAATTTGGTGAAGCAAGACATAGTATTAGTTTTTATGAACTTAAAGCTTTTAAAATGGAATATAAAGTAAGTATGGCGGCAATTGTTTCTAGATTAAAAGAATTAAATATTATTTCGGAACCATTATTTAGAAAAATAAATATATCGTTTAGTTCTATGGGAATGAAAAAACGTGAACCAGATACTATAGCTCTAGAGGAATCATATCAATTTAATCGACTTGTGCATAAATTAGAAGTTGATAATATAATATCATTGAATAAAGCGTGCGAATTATTAGGGTTATCAGTAGATGAATATAACACCGAAGATAATAATTACAGATACTAATATTATAACTGATTTAAGTAATGCTAATATTTTAGATAAATTTGTTACGCTTGATAATGTTTATATAAGTGATATGGTTAAAAATGATGAAATTAATTCTGATACAGGAAACATGAATATAATTAGTATGTTTAAAACAATTGAAGCTACTTCTGAGCAAATCGATGAAATTTTTCAAATTGCCGAAAAAATAAAAGAGTTATCATCATATGATATAATAAATTATATATTGGCGAGGGATAATAATGCTATCCTTGCGACTGGTGATAGAAAATTAAAAATTTTTTCTGAAAAAAACGGTATAGAAGTAGTTAGAACTCTTAAAATAATTAAATTATTAAATATTAATAAGGTTATTTCAAATGATGAAGCAATTAATGCTTGTATATTATTAAAAAATAATGATTGTACAAGAATTCCAAAAGAAGAAATTGATAAAATTATTAAAGAATTTGAAAAAGATTCGGTAATTTCCTGAATCTTTTTTTAAGATTTATAATTATGATTTTATACACCAAATATTTTTAAAAGCAACCCGGTAATAGCACTTATTGAATATAGAATGCCTACTATTTTGAGGTTTTCTTTGATGTTTTTGTTTGATTTGAATAAAATCAAGAGTGCTACCCCACTATTTGCTAAAAGTCCTGCTAGAGCTGAAGAAAGTGGCAAAATATTAGTTATGTATAATTCGGTTAGTATTATACTTGAACCACAGTTTGGTATTAAACCAATTAATGCGGCAATAAATGGAGTAAAGAAATTTGTTTTATCAAAGATGTGTTTAATATTATCTTCACCTATATAATGGAAAGCTGCATTTAATATAAAAGTAATTACGAATATAAATATTAAGATTTTTAAAGTGTGTTTTATAGCTGACATTACTATACCGTGTTCACAATCACAGTGGTCGTGCTCACATATCTCAAAATGTTCCTTAGTCTCTTCTTTTCTAATAATTAAATCTATAATAAAACCACAGATCATACCAATTAAGATTTTTAAAACAACTAAAAATAGTATGCTATCAATTGGGGCTTTTTCAGCAATTAATATGGGAAGCATTTCATCACTTGTTGATAAATATATGGCAATTAATGTTCCTAAGCTTATAATCCTTGTAATATATAAGTTTGTTGCTAATACGGAAAATCCACATTGTGGTAAAGCACCAAGCAAACTACCAAATAATGGTCCGAATTTACCAGCTTTTTTGATAGTATCTTCAGTTTTATGTGATAGTTTGTGTTCAAAGAATTCTATAATTAAAAAGGCAATAAATAAAAATGGTAATATTTTTAGACAGTCTAATATAGTATCTAATATTATTTCCTGCATAATACTTCCTCCTTAGAATTTGTTACTCTATTTTATTATTATAACATATTTTGGACGTTTATTTTCCATGTGGGTGAAATTCTTCATAGTTTTTTTGAAGTCTTTCACTAGTAATATGAGTATATATTTGAGTGGTGGAAATATCACTATGACCTAAAAGCTCTTGAATGCTTCTTAAGTCAGCTCCATGTTTTAATAAATGAGTGGCAAAGGAATGCCTTAGGGTATGCGGTGATAATTCGCTTTTGATACCCTTTTCTTTGGCTATCTTCTCTAGTATTTTGAAGAAACCTTGCCTGGTCATTTTATTTCCATGGTTGTTTAAAAATAAATAGTTGCTTTCACCGTGTTTAAATAAACTACGGCGGTGGTTTAAAATATAATTGTTTAAAGCATCAATTGCATAATCATTTAAAGGTATAATCCGCTCTTTAGAACCTTTACCAAAAATCCTGACTGAAGCATTACTGAGATCAATATCATTAACATTTAAATTTATAAGTTCACTTACTCTAAGACCACTGCTATACATAAGTTCTAGCATGGCTTTATTTCGGTAATCAAAATCAGTTTTAAGATTTATATCTAAAAGTTTTTCTATTTCTTCTTCTGACAATATTTTTGGGAGTTTTTTTACTGTTTTAGGATTAGTAATGGTTGTTAGTGGATTTAAACTTGTATATTTATTTAATTCTAAAAATCTATAAAAACTTTTGAGTGTGCTGATGCATCTTGATACACTAGATGCATTTTCACTTTTAGAAATTTTTTGTATATAATTTTGAATATCTTTTTTATTTAATTTGGCAAAGTCTTTTTTTATATATGTATTTGTTTTATTTAAATCTCTTTTATATGATGATATAGTATTTTCACTATATTTTTTTTCAAATCTTAAATAGTCGATAAATTCTTCTATATATTTTTCATTCATTTAATCTCACCTAATTTAATTTTATCAAAAAACAAGTTAAAAAAAAAGAAATATTCATGATATAATAATTATATTGGCGGTGATAATATGAGACCACTCGCAGATATACTTAGACCTAAAAAGATAGCAGATGTTGTTGGTCAAAAGCATTTAATCGGTGAAGGAAAGGTTTTATACAATTTAATCAAACATGGAAAAATATTTTCGATGATTTTATATGGTCCATGTGGAACTGGTAAAACTACTTTGGCTTACACAATTATAAATGAACTTGATTTAAAATATGAATTTTTAAATGCAGTTATTAATAGTAAAAAGGATTTAGATGAGGTAATTAATAAAGCTAAGGTAAATGATGGAATTGTGCTTATAATGGATGAAATACACCGTTTAAATAAGGATAAACAGGACTTATTACTTCCCTATTTAGAAAATGGATTAATCACTTTAATTGGTCTTACAACGGCTAATCCTTATCATTCAATTAATCCAGCAATTAGAAGTAGATGCCAATTATTTGAAGTTAAAATGTTAAGTAATGAAGATGTTGAAAAGGCTTTAAATAAAGCCATTAAACATCTTGATAAAATAGATATTACTGACGAAGCTATTAATTATATTGCAAGGTTATCTGGTGGTGATTTAAGATATGCATATAATTTATTAGAGGTTGTTTACTTCGCATCAGATGATTTTAAAATTGAACTTGATGATGTTAAAATGATAAATAATAAACCTAGTTTATATATTGATAAAAATGATGATGGATATTATGATGTGATAAGTGCTTTGCAAAAATCTATTAGGGGTAGTGATGTTAATGCAGCACTTCACTATTTAGCTCGTCTTATTGTAGCTGAGGATTTAGATATTATTTTTAGAAGATTATCAGTTATAGCTTACGAAGATATTGGTTTAGCTAATCCAGCAATCGGCCCTAGATTAGAGGCAGCGATTAAGGCCGCTGAGAGGGTTGGACTTCCAGAAGCTAGAATACCACTTGGAGAGATTGTTATCGATATGGCATTATCTCCTAAGTCAAATAGTGCGCATGTGGCTTTGGATATGGCGATAAATGATGTCCAGATGGGTCATGTGGGAAAGGTGCCAGATCATCTTAAAACTAACTCTAAAGATTATAAATATCCACATAATTACAAAGGTAGCTATGTTAAACAACAATATTTACCAGACGAGTTAGTAGGAAGAAAGTATTATAACCCTAAAACAACTAGTAAATATGAAGTGAATTTAAAAAACATTTACGATAAAATTAATAATATGTAAATGTTTTTTATTTTAAAATAAATAATTCTAAGGCTAGATCTTTATTTAAAATTCCAGTTTTGATTCCTATATCAATATCAGCTAAGTTGTTTAAGTTTTTAAGTAGGACTTCTGATGTATAATTACGACTATTTTGAATAGCTAATTTTACTCTATATGGATGAATTTTAAGAATGTTTGCGATATCTTTTTCGCTATATCCTTTTTTTAGTAGTTCTTTTGATTGATACATTATTCTAAATTGATTAGCTAAAATGACTATTATTTTAATTGGTTCTTCATTCATTTTAAGCATTTCATAATATAGTTCTAAAGCTTTTTCTTTATCTTTTCTGACAATATAATCTATTAATTTAAAAATATCTATTTCGATTAATTTGGTTGTGAGATTTAAAATGTCTTCATCAGTGATATTTTTATCATTACCTTTATATATTTTTATTTTGTTTATTTCATTTTGGATGATTAATGGATTATTTCCTACTCTATCTAAAAATAAATTAATTGTTTTATAATCGATATTATAATCTTTTAGTAATCTTCTAACTAAACTTGTCATATCTAATTCATCGTTAAATGCAATAACTTTACCAACTTTATTTATAAGTTTGGTGATTTTTTTTCTAGTATCTAATTTATCATTATGAACTATTAAAACAAGTGTAGTGTTTTCGTTGATATGATTTAAATATTCTTCAACTATTTCACTATCTTTAGAAGTAGATCCTGTAAACATATTGGCATTATCAATAATTACTAGTTTTTTATCACCAAACAAAGACATGGTTTTGGCATCTTCGATGGCTAGAGATAACAGATCATTATTTAAGTCATATTTATTGATATTCATTTCATCTAAGCCTTTACTTAGTTTTTTTATCTCTTCTTCAATCTGAAAATCTTTAGTTCCATATAAGAGGTATACCATACAATCACCTAATAAAATTATAACATATTTTTTGAAATTAAAATATATGTTGTGTGTTTATTTGTCTCATCAACATTTTTCTTGCAATAAATTTTAGAAAAAAAATTAAAGCACAATTTATATGCTTTAATTATTAAAGAATTTATCATTTTCTTTAGCTATTTCTTCTATTTCTTTATTTGATTTAATATTGCTTTCTTTGTTTTTGCTGCTTAATCTGCCATATTTTCTAATTCCAAAAATTAATACTGCAACAAATGCACCAGCAAATGCGGCTCCTAATATTGCTTGTACAATTCCTGGTAAAGATAAGATTATAGTTGTTTTATCAATTTGTAAAGTTAAAGTGCATGATAATACAAACAATGCAACTAAACCATAGCCGGTATCTTTATTAAAGGTTAATTTACCTAGTAAATATATGTTGGCAAAGGGAATCCATGCCATAACAGATGGTTCACCTTCCATTTTTTCACTGAAGTGTGTTAAAAATATAGCTAGTGCGGCATAACAAATAACAACTATTAAGATGATTATAATTATAAAGAAATATAAAAAACCTGTCATTGCTTCCATTTTATCCTCCCCTTTTTATCTTACAATATTATTGTACCACATTGAAAAGATAATTAACAGAGAAATTAATTATCTTTTGGAATTTCAAAGTAAAAATTTGAACCTTTATTGGAACTTGTGACACCATATTTATAGTTATGCATTTGTAAAATACTTTTGACTATTGATAATCCAAGACCAGTCCCATAACTATTTCTTTTGTGTTTTTTTTCACTATGGTAATATTTATCCCAAATATGTTTTAAATCTTCTTGTTTAATACCTTTTCCAGTATCTTTAATTTCTATTCGATATTTATGTTTTTCGTTTATAATATTAATGTAGACTTTTTTGTCATTACCGGTATAATTTATTGCGTTATTAATTAGATTATAGATAACTTGATATATACGTTTTTTATCGGCTTTTATTATTGCTTCGTCTGGATGTGTAAATAAAAATTGATAATTCTCTTGTTCTGATAAAATTTTGAAACGTTCAATAACTTGATTAATTAATTGTATTAAATCAATTTTTTCTATTTTTAAAGTTGTATTTTCAGATTGAACAGCTGATAAATCTAATATGTCGTTTACTAATAGTGCTAGACGATCAGTTTCAGCAATTATAGTATTTAAATTTTCTTCTCTTTTTTCTTTATTATTGTATGTAATGTCACGTACCATTTCGGCATAAGCCTTGATCATTGTTAGTGGGGTTTTTAAATCGTGACTGACATTAGCCATTAAATCTCTTTTTAAGCTTTCGGTTTTATATAATTCGTTTTTAGCATAATTTAATGATTCGGCTAATTCATTTATTTCATAAATGTCACTAGGTGCTTTAAAGTCAGCACTAAAATTTCCATCAGCAAGTTTTTTTGCTTCATCACTAATTTTTATTATTGGTTTTGATAGTTTTCTAGAGATAAAATAACCTATTATTAATGATAAAATAAGGACAATTATAGTTGTAAAAATAAACTGATTGCTTAAAATTGTAATAGTTGAATCTAGTGGTTCTAAAGATGAATTGATAAATGCAAAAATATTTTTATCTAATTTTAATGCATAAATTAAGGTTTCATTTTCAAATTGTTCATTGATTAAATTATAATGTTTTTCTAAAACACCACTGTCAATAAAGTCTTTTTTTATTTTAAAATTTTTATTTCCAAATTCCATACATCCTTTATTTGAAATGGTTGAAAAATATGTGTCATTACCATATATTTCGATGCATATATCTCTTTTTTGAGCAATGTCTTCGATTGTTTTAGAGTTTAAGTTTTGACTTTCTCGTAATTCGGTGGCTGCTTTATCAAGTTCATCTGTTTTATATGATTTATAATAAGAACCTAAGAATATAATTTGAAAAAACCAAAGAAAGCATAGAATAAATATTGAAAAGGCACTTAGAAATAACCATATATTTATTTTTAAACTATTTGACTTAGTGTTTTTTATGCTTTGAAAAATATTTTGAATTTTATTCTTCATCTTTGACCACAAACTTATAACCTACTCCTCTAACTGTAGTAATGAGATTTCTATAAGATCCTAAGTTATTTCTAAGCATTTTAACATGGGTATCTATAGTACGATCATCACCAAAGAAATCGTATCCCCATATTTTATTTAAAAGTTGATTTCTGGATAAGGCAATATTTTCATTAGTAACAAAATAACAAAGTAATTCGTATTCTTTCAAAGTAAGTTTGATTTCTTTACCATCAATATATACTGCATGACCTGGATAATCAATTTTTAATCCTTTATATTCATAACTGTCTGGCATCATTTTACCACTTCTTTTTAAAATGGCTTTAATTCTTGCAAGTAGTTCTTTAGGACTAAAGGGTTTAGTTAAGTAATCATCAGTGCCCAAGTCAAATCCTCTTAACTTATCATATTCTTCATTTCTGGCAGATAAAATAATAACAGGAATATTAGATATTTGTTTTATTTCTTCTAGAAAAGTCATACCATCCATTTTTGGCATCATAATATCAAGAATAATTAAATCTATTTTTTGACTTTTTACAATATCTAGTGCTTCTAAACCATTTTCAGCTTCTATAGTTTCAAATTTTTCGGTTTCTGCATATGTTTTAATTACATCTCTTATTAATTTTTCATCATCAACTATTAGTAAATGCATAAAATCATCTCCATAATAATTATATATCATTTGTGTGAATTTTTTGTGAAAGAAAAAAAGCTTTAAGCAGCTTTTGGGTATTTTTTTCTTGTTTTGCATAAAACTTTTACCATATTTTCTTGATGCATTGCTTCAATCAACTCATTTTCTTTTCCTTTAAGAAATTTGATGTTGCTTTGAGGTTTAGTTATTTGTATTGGTAACATTCTATTTAATCTGTGGCTTAGATCTTCTTCACCTTTTTTATTTAAGTAAATATTAGCAAGATGTTTGATACTAATTGTATTTTCGGCTATAAACTCATCTAATTCTTGTTTTTCGCTTGGAGTTAGAGTATCTAGATTATTTGTATAGCCATATATTTTTTGAACTAATTCAAAGTTTAATACATCGTGTTCATCATTATATGTTTTAAGTGCTTCGGCAATGCTTTTTAAATAAGCTAATTTTGTTTTTGGCACGTTATCACTTCCTTTAATAGACATGTTTAATTATATCTCTAAATGAATAACTTGTCAAGTTTTGTCAAATTTTAATTATTTGTTTGAAAGTTTCTTGACAAAAGCTTTTACTTTTTTTTCGGTAAGAAATTTTCTTACATATATATCTTGAATTTTTTGTCTTAATTGCATATATTCGATAAAGCTACTGTTGCTTTGATGAATAAATAGGTCCATATCGGTAATGATATCAATTGCTTCTTCTAAGGACATACTTTTTAATAGTTCGCCGATTAAAGCTCCAAAATCGGCTTTAAAATAATCTTCTACCATATCTTCTTTATTTTCGTAAAAATCTTCTAACTGTTCGGCAAGCAATGTCAAATATAGATAGCTATTAGTTTGATGATTAAATAATCTTTGATTTAATAGTTCAGTATATCCTTCGTTTAAACCTTCACCTACCATACCAGCTCTTTCAAATATTATACTAAAACCAACTTGACTATATTTTCTATCAGAGGAGGCGGCATGTAATAGTTCGTGGGATAATACACTTTTATTTTTATCGAAATAAATGTTTATTGCATTTTGCGCACCGTTATAGGTACCGCTTATGAAATAACCATTTTCAGCTGGCATATCTCTATATGAGTGATATTCGATTGATAGATCATTAGCGCGTTCGATAAAATTTTTGAGATTTTCTTTAGGCATTACTTTTAATAAGGTTTGAATAAAGATATATATATCTTTATTCATTTTTCATTTTTTCTATTACATTATTAAAAGTTTCTAGATCTTCCTCAGTAAATTGAGCTTGAATAGGTCTTTGAAGTTTGATTATATTTAGTTTTTTTAAAGATTTATTTAACATTTGTTTTTGATTATTAATTTTAGTTTTTAGATTTTGTTTTTCTTGGTGTTTTTCTCTATAAAATTTAAATAGCTTTTTTCTATTTTTATAGGCAATTATAATATTGAAACTGATTAGTAAAATAGAGATGGTATTTATAATTATGTTCATTTTTGATCATTCCATTACTAGCAAAGAAAAAGTAGGTTTTATCCTACTGTTCGAATTGAGAGTTATATAGATTTGCATAAAATCCGTTTTGTTTCATCAATTCTTCGTGATTTCCTTGTTCGACGATATTTCCTTCTTTCATAACTAAAATTAAGTCAGCATTTTTAATAGTAGATAATCTGTGTGCAATTATAAATGAAGTTTTTCCTTCGGTTAATTTATCCATTGCGTTTTGAACTAATTCTTCAGTTCTAGTGTCAACATTCGAAGTTGCTTCATCTAAGATTAAGAATGGTGTTTCTTTAATCATACCTCTTGCTATAGTTAGTAACTGTCTTTGACCTGCTGAAACACTTTCATTGTCGTTAAGAATTGTGTCATATCCTTTAGATAAGGTTCTAATGAAGTGGTCTAGACCTACTTCTTTACAAACTTCTCTAACTTTTTCATCTGAAATGTTATTACGATTATAAATGATATTTTCTTTAATGCTGCCTTCAAATAACCACGTATCTTGAAGAACCATAGTAAATAAATCATGGATATTTTCTCTAGTTAATTCTTTAGTAGAAACACCGTCTATTTTGATATCTCCTGAGTTGATGTCGTAGAATTTCATAAGTAAGTTGACCATGGTTGTCTTACCGGCTCCAGTTGGGCCAACTATGGCTATTTTTTGACCTGGTTTAGCATGTGCCGTAAAGTTTTTGATAGTTGGGTTATCATTTCCATCATATTTAAATACAACATTCTCAAAGTCAATATAGCCTTGAACATCTTTGATGTTTAAATGTTTAGTTATGTTATCTTCTTTACTCATTTCTGTTTCATCAATAAAATCAAATACTCTTTCACTAGCTGCAGCTGTAGATTGAAGTGAAGTCATAGCTTGAGCTATTTGCGATAGAGGGTTGGTGAATAATCTAACATAAGTCATGAAGGCAACAATAACTCCAAATGATATTTGACCATTCATCGTAAGCATAGCTCCGACAATACATACGGCAACGTAACCAAAGTTACCGATGAAAGCCATAATCGGTTGCATTAATCCTGATAAGAATTGACTTTTCTTATTACTTTGACAAACTTTTTCATTAAATTTATCGAATTTTTGGCTAGCTTCTTCTTTGCCGTTATATGCTTTGACTACATTTAAACCTGAATATATTTCTTCTATATGACCATTTAAATTTCCAAGTTCGGTTTGTCTTTGCATGAAGTATTTTTGAGAGTTTTTAAGGATAAAGGCCATACCGATAAATCCGATTAAACTTGATAAAATGGCAGTTATAGCTAAAATCCAATTAGTGATAAACATCATGATGATACTACCTAAGAATAAAGTTATACTACTTACTAATGAGGCAAGTGATTGGTTCATTGATTGAGCAATCATATCAACATCGTTAGTAATTCTAGATAGAATATCTCCGACTTGATGTTTATCAAAATATTTAAGTGGTAATTTATTTATTTTAACAGAAATTCTACTACGTAAATTGTTTGCAAATTTATTCGCAACATTAGTCATACAAATAGATTGAATATATGTAAACAATGCACTAGATAGATACATACAAATTAACAAGATAGTTATTCCTTTAATTTTGTCCATATTCATTGTAGGTTCGATAACTGTTCTTATTGATTTTGGTAGAGTATCTAATGTTTTATATATTTCACTTTGGTTTGCATTTTTATCTAGAGTGCTCATAGTTTTTAAATATTGATATTGATCTTTTGGTGATATTTTAGTTCCATCAATTGTTATTTCTTTAAAGAAAATATTTTGAAGATTTTCGGATAGATTTATGTTTTTAGCATCTTTGCTTATTTTGATAAGGTTTAACTTATCTTCAGTGGTAATGGTTTTTCCTTCATATTTAGAATCACTAAAAATCTTTTCTAATATATTATTAGGAAGATTAGAAAGTGATTTAAAGGCTTCAGTTGGGTTTTCTTCCATTTTACTTAAAATTTCTTGAAATTTAGCTTTATCTTTTTCTGAAATACTAGTATCACTCATGATGCTTCTGATATTACTTTGAGATATATTTGGATTTAGTATTTCTGGAAGCATTTCTTTTAATTTATCTTCGCTTAGATTTTCGCTAGTTTTTTTATTTAAAGCTTCCATATTGTCTTGATTTATTACTAAACCAGCAGATATTTCATCGGTTAGGTCTGATAATCTATTTGGAGCTAAAATTGATAATATAGAACCTAATATGGCTAAAGTAAAGGCAACAATAATTAATATTTTATATGTATTTATTTCGTGAAATAATCTTTTAATTGCTCCTTTAAAATCTCTAGCTTTATCGTAGTTTGCGTTTGGTCCATGATTTGGTCTAGGCATTTTCTAACTCCTCCTTTGATAGTTGTGATAAGGCTATTTCTTTATAGACTTCACAAGTTTTTAATAGTTCTTTATGAGTTCCCATTCCAACACATTTACCACTATCTAAAACAACAATTTTATCAGCATTCATAATTGTTCCAATTCTTTGAGCTACAATTAAACTGGTGGCATTTTTAGTATAATTTTTTAGTTCTTTTCTTAAAACGGCATCTGTTTTATAATCAAGTGCTGAAAAAGAGTCGTCAAATATATATATTTCGGGGTCTCTTGCAATTGCTCTTGCAATAGCTAATCTTTGTTTTTGACCACCAGATACATTTGTACCACCTTGAGCGATATGTGTTTCGTATTTGTCATCCATTTTTTCAATAAACTCACTTGCTTGAGCTACCTCGGCTGCTTCTTTGATTTTTGTTTTACTTATTTCTCCCTTTCCATTATCGCCATAGCTAATATTATAATTAACGGTTCCAGCAAACATAACAGCTTTTTGTGGGACGTATCCTAATTTGTTATTTAAAGTTTCTGTTTTATAGTCTTTTACATTAATTCCATCAATTAAAACTTCACCTTCAGTTGCATCATAAAATCTAGGAACTAAATTAATTAGAGTTGATTTTCCGCTTCCAGTTGAACCAATAAAGGCTATCGTTTCACCTTGATTAACTTTAAATGAAATATTTTCTAAAACATATTCATCGGCATCTGGATATTTAAATGAAACGTTTTTAAATTCAACAGTGCCTTTTTCTTTAGTGTTTCCATCAAAAGTTCCAGGAATAATTTTTTGTTTAGTGTCTAAGACTTCATTGATTCTTCGGGCAGATACTCCGGCTCTTGGTATCATCATGAAAATCATAGCAAGCATTAAAAATGACATTATTACTTGCATTGCATAAGAACTAAAAACAATCATATTACCAAATAAAGTTATTTTATCAGCTAAAATTGAGTTTTGAATTAAACCTGCTCCAATAAAATATATAGATAAGGTTAACCCATACATTATTAAGTACATAACAGGCATCATAATAGCAAATTTCTTTTGATTGAAAAGTTGTAAATTAGTTAGTTTGTCATTAACATCATCGAATTTATCTTCTTGGTATTTTTCAGCATTAAAGGCTCTAACAACTCTAATACCTGTTAAGTTTTCTCTTGCAATACCATTGATTTTATCAATTAATTTTTGAACAAGTTTAAATCTTGGAATAACTATAATCATAAGTGTAGTAATAACTCCTAGTAAAATTAAAACAGCAATTCCAGTAACCGCACTCCACTGCCAGCCTTTATTTAAAATTTTGGTGATTGCCCAAACAGCAGTAATTGGGGCTTTTACTAATAATTGAAGTCCCACGGCAATTAACATTTCTATTTGAGTTACATCGTTGGTTGTTCTTGTAATCAAACTACTTGTTTGAAAATTTTTTATTTCTTCGGTGTCGAGATTTTGAACCTTACTAAATATTTGTTTTCTAGTGTTTCTAGAAAATTCCGATGCAATATAGGCAGCAAAATAGCCAGCACCTACAGCAAATATTAAACTGCCTAAGGCACATAATATCATATATCCTCCATTTAAGATAATGTCCTCCATTTTACTACCTTCAGTTTGTACGAGAACAGTTATTTCTGACATATAATCTGGAATTTTTAGTTCTAACCAAACTTGAAGAGTAATTAAAATTACACAGAAGATAGCAAATAGCCATTCTTTTTTTGTTAAGTTTTTTAATAATTTTAACATATGTCCATCCTTTCTTCTTTTAAATTTTCTTGCATTTGACTGATAACTTTTAAAAAGATTTCTAAGTCTTTTTTATTGATATTTTTTAATAGTGCTTTTTCTGTTTCATCTAAAGTTTGTTTGACAGCATTAAATTTTTCTTTAGTATTTTCACTTAGAATTATTCGTTTTATTCTAGTATCAGTTTTGTCTGGAACTCTGGAAATTAGTTTATTCCTTTCCATTGTTTTTAATATTTCGGATAGGGTTGCTCTTCTTAGACCGAGTGCTAAAGCAATATCTCTTTGATATACTTTTTTATCTTTTTTAGAACTAATATAATGAAGTATTTGCATTTGTGCAGGTGTTGGCATATTTTCTTTTGATGCCCCTATTTCATAACAATATCGCATAATTGAATGATTTAAATCTTTTATCTGATATATTGCTTTTTTATTTTCCATATTTCACCTCTACTTTGTATGCATAAATCATTTTATTACTTATTAAAAAAATTGTCAATAGCCTAACAAAATATATTTGAAGTTTACATATTTTCACATAATTTGCAATTTAAAAGATAAGTTTTGCTTATCTTTAATTATTAATATGGTGATGTATTTGTTTAGTCTGTTTGGTTATTTTAGCAAATGTATAACCGTTTGCTTTTGCATATTTAATTATATCTTGTAAAGCTTCAGCAGTGGTGGCTTTAGTAGATGAATCATGCATTAATATTATATTTGTTCCATTATGTATTCTATTCGTTACATTTTGATATATACATTCTTTTGAAATACTTCCAGATGCATCTTCACTATCTATATTCCAATCATAATAATAAAAATCATTGCTGATTAAGGTATTTGTTATTCTAGTCATAATACCTGGATTATATTTTTTTGATATGGTATTAGAAGATCCACCTGGCAATCTTATGATACGTGATTTTATTCCAGTAATATTAAATACTTTCATTCTAATTTCATTTAAATCATTAAAATAATTTTCATCTGATGAATATATGTAACTATAGAGATGGGTTGATGTGTGAAGACCGATGGTGTGATTTTCTTCATACATTCTTCTAATTACATTTGAATACTTATCTATCTGTCTAGAGGTTACAAAAAAAGTAGCTGGAACATTTTCTTCTTTTAAAATATCTAAAATTGTTTCCGTTAGATAACTTGGCCCATCATCAAATGTTAGATATATGGTTTTATCTGAAATAATTGATGGATTAATATTTTTAACTTTTATTTTTTTGGGTTTTGGTATTTCTATATTTTTATTAAAATTAATTAAAGGTTTAATTTCTTTAAATTCACTTTTAGGTTTATTTATTTTAATCACATAATTGAGTAACATGATAATATTAAGAATTAAACAGATTATTATGATTAAGGGTACTTTATTTTTTTTGATGTAATTTTTTATTTTTTTTTGCTGCATACTACTCACCTACTACCATTATACCTTAAAATATAAAGGAATACAAAGAAATAAAAAGTTTTAATAAAAGTTCACTTAAAAGTGAACTTAATTATTTACATGGTGAGTCACCATTGGGGTACTCATAGTTATTTTGGCAAAGGTATAACCATTATTTTTTCCATATCTAATGATATTTCTTAATGCATCTCTAGTATATGGTTTAATATCATGCATTAATATCATATTGACTTTGTTTTTACTTAATGAACGAATAACATTATTATAGACACCAGAGGAACTTGTCGTTTCTCCAGCATCACCGCTAGAAATGTTCCAATCATAATATCTATATCCCTTGTTTACGACATCTTTAGTTAAAGTTGTCATAATTCCTTTTGAGTATTTTTTAGAAACTGTATTTGAAGATCCACCAGGAAATCTAATTATTTTACTTTCTATACCGGTGATTCTTTTTACTCTATCTTGAACTTGTTTTAAATCATTATAATAACTATCAACTGATTTATAGACTGTCTGATAGTTGTGAGAAGCTGTGTGAAGACCAACTGTATGACCTTCGTCATGTTCTCTTTTAATTAGGTAATCTGGGCCACTATTTGTCACGAAAAAGGTTGCAGAAACTCCTTCTTCTTTTAGTATGTCTAAGATGACATTAGTGGTTCCTTCTTTTGGCCCATCATCAAAAGTTAAGTAAATTGTACCTTTTTGATTTGAAGGTGTTTGTGATGAAGGATTAGATGGTTTTGATATTACTTTTACAGTTCTAATGATGGTTGTTTGATTACCTGATAAATCTTTGACAGTATAGGTTATTTTATAACTTCCTAATTTGTTAGAATTTACTACCCCAGATGATACAACATTATTTGTTATATCATTATCACAGTTATCATAAGCGGTATATCCTGGCTCTTTCCATGTATTACCTAAATAAATAGTTTGATTGGTACTACCTTTGAGTGTGATGGTTGGCAAACTTTTATCTTCGCTTGTAATGGTTCTAGTTATTTTTGTTTCATTGTTAGATGTATCTTTAACCGAATAAGTTATTAAATTATCTTTTTTTGTTATTTTTACTTTATTTGTAATATCACCATCATAGTTATCAATAGCTTTATATCCTTCTTCTTGATATTGTACTTGGGGACAAATGGTGACATTTTCATTTCCGGTTAAAGTAATTATTGGTTTTTCATTATCTACTAATTTAATTTTTCTTGTCTTTTTATATGTAATTCCATTAATTTTAACTTCATATATTATGTCGTAAGTTCCAAGTTTATTTTTATTTATTTTATTTTTGATTTTAACTTTTTTTGTATAATCTTTACCGAATTTTGTGACTTTAAAACCTGGCTCTTGGTATTTTTGACCATATTCTAACTCAATGTTTTGTGATTGCTTAAATTCAAATTTTGGTGGCCAAAAAAAGATTACAGCAATGACTATTAATAAAATAACAACAATACTAATAACATACTTCTTTTTCATATAATACCCCTATTTATTTTGATATTCTAGAGCTTCTTTTAACGAATATTTACAACCACAATAGTGCTGGCGATAAAGATTATACTGTTTAGCAAGCTCATTACTTCTTTTATATCCTTCTTTTTTCTTGAAGTCGGAATATAAGTATTTGATATCATATTTTTCTGATAATATTTTGCCTATTTTGTTTAGTTTTTCGCTATTTTTATAAGGACTTACCGATAATGTTGTTGTAAAATAATCATAATGTTTTTTCTTAGCAAGATGGGCTGTTTTTTCTAATCTTAAGTAAAAACATTTAGAACATCTAATACCACCTTCTTTTTCATTTTCTAATCCTTTAGAAATTTCATCAAAATCTTTTTTTAAATACCCAATTTCTAGCAATTTTACTTTTAAATTCATTTTTTGAATTATTTCTTTTTGGACATTTAATCGTTTAAGATATTCTCCTTCAGGATATATATTAGGATTATAATATAGGATGGTGATGTCAAAAAAAGGATAAAGCCTTTCTAATACTGAACTACTACATACTCCGCAGCAGGCATGCAGTAAAAGTTTAGGTTTATCTTTTAAATTATTTATAATATCTTCCATAATTAAATTATAATTTGTTTTCATCTAATCACCTTATGTCTAAGGATATTATATCACAATTATTTCACGATTAAAATATCACCGGTCATTTCTTTTGGTACTTTGATATTTAAAATAGTTAACATGGTTGGAGCAATGTCGGCTAATTTACCTGTTTTAAGTTTTAATTTTTTGTTAGTAATTAAAAATGGTACAGGATTTACCGAGTGAGAAGTAATAATATTATTTTCATCATCTAACATATAATCGCAATTTCCATGGTCAGCGGTTATTATTAGTGTTCCTTTTAATTCTTCTATTTTTTGATATATTTTACCAACACATTGGTCAACCGTTTCTATGGCTTTTACGGTGGCTTTAAAATTACCGGTATGACCAACCATATCTCCGTTGGCAAAGTTTAAAATAATTACATCGTAATTTTCTATTTTTGAAAGTAATGTTTCTGTTATTTCATATGCACTCATTTCTGGTTTTAAATCATATGTGGCAACTTTTGGTGATGGTATTAATACTTGATCGCATTCGTTTAGTTTATCTTTATTTTCACCATCGAAGAAGTATGTTACATGAGCATATTTTTCAGTTTCAGCAATTCTTAATTGTTTTAAATGATTTTTTTCTAATATAGCTCCTAAATAATTAGTTATTTTAGGATGAGTAAATAGGTTTTGACATATAACATTACTGTCAACTGGCATCATGGTAACCATTTTTAAATTTTGAATATATTCCCTTTCAAACTCTTTAAATTTTGGATTACTTAGAGCTGTAAATAATTCTCTTAATCTATCTGGTCTAAAATTAAATACAAGTATACCATCATTTTCTTTAATAATTCCATCACAAGCGGCAAATGGTTCAATAAATTCATCGGTGATACCATTTTTATAACTTTCGTTTATTTTGTCATTAATGTTATATATTTTAGTTTTTTTTGTCATTACATCATAGGCTTTTTTTATTCTATCCCATCTATTGTCTCTATCCATGGCATAATATCTACCACTTATAGTGGCAATTTTTCCAACTTCTGTTTCATCTATTTTATTTTGAAGAACTTTAATAAATTTTAATGCCTTGTGTGGTGTTGTATCTCTACCATCAGTGAATATGTGATAATAAACATGGTTTATATTTTCTTTTTTTAAGATATCAATTAGTCTTAATAAATGATTGATATGCGAATGAATTCCTCCATCACTGAGAAGACCACATATGTGGAGATTAGAATTATTTTTTTTAATGTGCTTTATTAAACTTTTATATTCATCATTACTTTCAATTTCACAATTTTCTAGTGCATCATTTATAATATCAATTGACTGTTTTGGAACTCGGCCTGTTCCAATATTAATATGTCCAACCTCGCTATTACCCATTTGATCTTTCGGAAGCCCAACATATGGACCACTTGCTTCTAAAGTGGTATGAGGATATTCACTGAATAGTTTATTTAAATTGGGAGTTTTAGCGGCATACAAAGCATTTCCATGAATATTTTTTCTAATACCTACTCCATCTAGTATACATAATAATAATGGCTTCATATTATCAACCTCTTTCTATTTTATCTATATAAGTTTATAATTGTGTTAAGATTTATTTGTAATAATAAAAGTAATGCCCCTCCTGCAGCTAAGAATGGGCCAAATGGGAGAACATGGTCTTTTTTTGTACATAAAATTAATACGGCGATTGGTAAGCCAATTAGTGATCCAACAAATATTGATAAAATAGCAATCGGATAAGTTAATACCATGCCAAAGATGAATAATAATTTTATATCGCCACCACCCATAGATTCTTTTTTGAAAAGAAAATCACCGAATTTTTTGATTAAATACATGGTAATGAAAGCTAAAATACCGTTTAATAACGAATATAAAGCTGTTTCTAGTCCATTTATACATAATATTTCGATAAATAAAATTATACTAAATATAATTAAAACTTCATCTGGTATTATTAAATAATGATAATCGCTTACAACAATTATAATCATCATTGAAATAAAGGTTAAAGCAATAATTAGATTTTGGGTTAGTCCAAAAGATAGGTAGCATAAAACAAACAAAACCCCGGTTAATGTTTCAAAGATTGGATAAAATAAAGATATTTTTTGATGACAGTGTTTGCATTTGCCACCTTGAAAAACATATGACAAAACTGGTATTAATTCAAAGAATGTTAATTTATGATTACAGTTTGTACAATGACTTGGTGGGAAGATAATTGATTCACCTTTGGGTAATCTATATCCTACAACATTGTAAAAGGAACCAAAGATGGTTCCTATTATGAATAAAAATATACAAATTGCGACTTCCATAATATCACCTTTATGCTTGAATTTGACTATACATTGAGAACATTGGAACAACGATTGATAATACAATAATTCCAACCATTACGGTTAATAGTATTATAAGGGCCGGCTCAACAAATGTTTTAATACGTGTTACTGAGTTTTTGTGCAAATCTTGATAGTATAATGATATTTTGTGCATCATTTCTGGTAATTGACCAGTTCTTTCACCAGTAACAATCATTTCGTATGCTGGGATTGGAAAGGCCCATTGATCTTTAAAAGCAGAAGATATTGATTTTCCTTGAGCAATATTATCTATTGCATCATATATTAATTCTCTATATATTTCGTTATTTGTGACTTTATTTAATATTTCCATACTATCAGTAATAAATACGTTATGTGAAAGTAAGGAAGCAAAAGTTTTGGTAAAGGTTGTTACTTCTTTATAAATAATAACATCGCCAAATACTGGTAAGTGCATTAGTAATCTTTGTGTCCCTTTTCTAAAAACTTTAACATTTTTATATAGATAAATACAAATTATTAATATTACAACTATGCTTACACCAATATAAATGATGTATTTTTGTAAAAATTCACTGAGTGCTAATACAGCAAGGGTAATTCCTGGTATTGTAGCATTATCCATTGTTTCATAAATTTCGATAAATTTTGGAACAACATATAACATGATGAAGGTCCCAACTCCAATGGCAATTACAAATATGATAGCAGGATACATCATAGCTGTAATCATTGCTTTTCTAGTTTCTTCTATTTCGGTATAATATTCTTCCATATCATCTAATATTTCTGGTAATTCTCCTGTCATTTCAGCTGTTTTAACCATGTTAATTAATAAATTTGGAAAGGCATTTTCTTGTTTTGCCATAGCTTCACTGAAACTTCTTCCTGTTGTTAAATCATAGTGTAAAGTAGATAAAATTCGTTTGTATTTTTTATTTTTAAATTGTTTTCCCAATATTTTTATTGCATCAGCAAGAGGTATTCCAACTTTTAGATAAGTTGATACTTGGGCTAAAAAGAATATTAAATCACTTGTTTTGAATTTGTCGTGTGAACCACTAACATTTCCATACATGATATTAATCCATCTGTTTGTCCTAATGCTATAGACTTTATATCCTTGTGATTTTAAAAATGAGTGTACTTCAACTAATGAATAAGCTGCAAAGTAGCCTTTGACAACTTGTCCTTCAAGGTTTCGGGCAATATATTCATAAGTCATTTTTTCTTTAGTTTTTTCTGCCTCTGGTCCTTCATAATTAATTGACATTTCTTCAGTATCTTGATATTTATCTTTAACTTGTCCCCCAAGGCCTAATTTTGTATCAAATAAGTTTTTAATTTTTTCTGAAAAAGATAATACTTTATTCCCTACTTTATCTAAATTTTCACCAGCAGTTTTATCTTCTAATTTAGAACTATCTTGAATATAATCGTTTAAACTTTTTTGAACCTTTTTCTCTCTTAATTGTTGTTGTAATTGTCTTACTCTTTCTTCTCTTTCTTCGTTTTTTTCTTTTTCTCTTTGGTGTTCTGCTAGTAACATGTCTGTTTTTTTATAACTGTTGTTTGTTTGCTTAGCTTCAATGGTTACTTTTGGCATAGATTTTCCACCAGTAAATAATCTAACCAACATGGTTGGAAAAGCTAAGATACCTAAGAAAACATGTTTTACAAAACTTACTATTGCTTTTAAAATGGCTAAAAGGCCATGATAAACATATACAAACGGTGATAATAAAACTTTCATTTTGACACCTTCCTATTCTTCTACACTAAAATTATTATAACATAATAAATTATAAATTAAAACTTTTTTTGACTAAAACATATAATATTTTAGAAAGGGGCTTAAATCATGAATTTTTATAATCCATATTATTATGTTATGCCCACGGCTACATCTGGTGTTGGAAGAGGTTTATTTAGTGGAGCTTTACGAAGCGGAATTAACTGGGGTTCTATATTAAATGGGGCTCAGAGAACACTTGGGTTAGTAAACCAGGCAATTCCTTTAGTAAAACAAGCGGCTCCTATGGTTAGAAATGCAAAAACAATGTTTAAAGTTATGAATGAATTTAAAAAAGTGGAGACTCCAACTAATAATACAATGGCTAATAATACTAATGTTGATATATCTTCTTCCAATAATGAAAATATACAAATGATTTCTGATGGTGGGCCAACATTCTTTGTTTAAAAAGTGTTAGATCATAGTCTAACACTTTTCGTATTTTTCTAAATATTCATCATATGTCATTTGTTTATCAATGTATGTCCCATCTTCTTTAATTAATATTAATCTGTTTGCTAAAGTAGATATTAGTTCTGTATCAAAAGTAGCAAAAACAATTGGACCATCGAATTTACTTAGACCATTATTTAAAGCAGTAATAGATTCTATATCTAGATGATTTGTTGGTTCATCTAGTAATAGAACATTGCCTTTATTTAACATCATTTTGGCAAACATACATCTTACTTTTTCTCCACCTGATAATACGTTCACTTTTTTTAAGGCTTCTTCTGATGAGAATAACATTCTACCTAGAAAACCTCTGACAAAGGCATCTTCTTTATTTTCAGAAAACTTTCTTAACCATTCAACTAAATCTTCATTGGTTTCAAAATATTTATCATGGTTTTTTGGAAAATAAGAAGTAATAACGGTGGTTCCAACTTTTATTTCTCCACTATCTGGTTTTCTTTCTCCTGCTAAAATTTGTAATAAAGTAGTTTTAGCAAGTTCATTTTCACCAATTAAAGCAATTTTATCGTCTTTTTTAATATTTAATGTGAAATTCTTTAAAATTGGTTTATCATCAATAGTTAGATTGATTTTACTTAGAGTAATTATTTCTTTACCTAATCTTCTTTCATAATCAAAATTAATATAAGGATATTTTCTAGATGATGGTTTTAATTCTTCTAAAGTTATTTTTTCTAATAATTTTTTTCTAGAAGTAGCTTGTTTAGATTTAGAGGCATTTGCAGAAAATCTAGCAATGAAAGACTGTAATTCTTTAATCTTTTCTTCTTTCTTTTTATTAGCTTGTTTTATTTGTTTTTGCATTAATTCATTTGATTGATACCAGAAATCATAGTTACCAATTGTTATTTGAATTCTTTCTCTATCAATATCAACCATATGAGTACAAACGGTATTTAAAAAATGTCTATCATGGGATACTAATATGATTGTACCTTTATAATCACTTAAGAAATTTTCTAACCATATTTTACTTTGAATATCTAGACCATTGGTTGGTTCATCTAAAAGTAAAATGTCTGGTCCTCCAAACAAAGCTTGGGCAAGTAATACTTTTACTTTGTCTTTATCTTTTATGGTTTCCATTTTTTGGTCAAAAAGTTCATTTGAAATACCTAAACCTGCAAGTAATATAGAGGCATCACTTTCAGCTTCCCAGCCATTTAAAGCTTCAAATTCGGCTTCTAGCTCGCCAACTTTAATACCATCTTCATTGGTAAAGTCCTCTTTCATATACAATGCGTCTTTTTCCTTCATAATTTGATATAATCTATCATTTCCCATAATAACAGTATCTAAGACAGTATAATCATTATATAAGTTATGATCTTGTTTTAAATATGATAATCTTTCACCTTTATCTTTAATAACTTCGCCAGTTGTGCTTTCTATTTGTCCAGTTAATATTTTGAGTAAAGTACTTTTACCAGCACCATTAGCGCCAATAACACCATAACAATTACCATCATTAAATTCTAAATTAACGTTTTCAAATAATACTCTTTTACCATATCTAACTGATAAATTTTGGACTTTTAACATAATTCATCACCTATTACATTATACAGGAAAACATTTATTTTTCAAAGGAAAAGAAGATATTTATTCGATATCTTCTAATTTAACACTGACTAATTTACTAACACCTGATTCTTGCATGGTTATACCATACAATATATCGGCATATTCCATTGTTTTCTTTTTATGAGTTATAATTATGAATTGTGATTTATTTTTTAAATTTTGAATATATTGACCAAAGGTATCAACGTTTGCTTCATCTAAAGCGGCCTCTACTTCATCTAATACACAAAAAGGTGAAGGTTTAGATTTAATAATTGCAAAAAGTAAACTAATTGCTGTTAAGGTTTTTTCACCACCTGATAGTAAAGTTATACTACTTAATTTTTTTCCTGGTGGTGAGGCAACAATATCCACTCCTGTTTCTAATATGTTGCTTGGTTCGGTCAATTTTAATTCCGCATGACCACCTTTAAATAATTCTCTAAATGTTTCACTGAAGTTAGTGCTGATAGTTTTAAATGTACTTGAAAATTCACTAATCATGACTTTATCCATTTCATCGATTATTTCAAGTAAAGTGTTTTCAGCTTGATTTAAATCTTCAATTTGTTTATTTAAAAATGTATATCTTTCATTTACTTCTTCATATTCTTCTGGAGCTGTTAAATTGACAATTCCTAAATCTTTAACTTTTTTCTTTAGTTTATTAACTTCAGATTTGGCTTGATTAAAGTCAATATCTAACTTATAGTTTTCTTTAGCTTTTTCATAGGTCATACTATAGGTATCGGTTAAAGTATTTAATAGGTTATCTAATTTAACTTCTAACCTACTTGCTTTAATTTCTAGGTCTTTTAATTCATTTGATTTAGAAGAATATAAAGTGTTTTCTTTCTTTAATGAGGCCTCGAAATCTTCTAGGGTTTCATTTAAATTTTGTTTTTCTCTATTTAGAGAAGATAGTTCTTGTTCAGCTTCGGTTTTTGTTTTTAAAGCTGCATAATATTTATCTAATATTTCTTCTTCTTCATCAGATAGACCACCATTTAGTATTTTGTTATTACTGCTTATATCAAAGGTTATTTGCTCTAATTCTATTTTTAAATTATTGATTTTTGCCTGTTTTGTATTGATCTCATCTTCTTTTAACATTTTTTCTTTATTTAAAAGATATATTTTATCTTCTGAAGCTTTAAGGTTATAGTCAATTTCATTTATTTGATTTTCAATTTCTTTTGTTTTAGATAGTAATAAATCTTTGTGTTTTAAATTGTTTTCGAGTTCGTATTTGTCACTGATGATATTGCGGGTTTTATTTTGTTTACCACCGGTCATGGATCCACCGATGTGAATAATTTCGCCATCTAAGGTAACGATTCTATAGCGATTATTTATTAATTTGCTTATATTGGTTGCGGCATCTATATTTTTAGTTACTATAATATTACCTAACTGATTTAAAATAATATTTGTGTACTTGGAATTGTATTTGACAAGATTGCTAGCAATATCAACATATCCATTATTGCCTTTTATTTTATTTAAGGTTTCATTATCAATATATTTAGGCTTTATAATATTTAATGGAAAAAAGGTAGCTCTACCAATGGTTTTTAAATAATTAATAGCTTCTTTGGCAGCCTTTTCGTCATCAACAATTATATTATTTGTGTTATAACCTAATGAGGTTGTGATGGCTAAAGCATACTTTTCATCGGTTTCAATTAAATTTCCTAATGCATTATGAATTCCTCTTAGTTTAGGATTATTTAAAACACTTCTAACTGGAAGCGGTAATGCTCCCCCATTTTCAATACTGCTTTGTAGATTTTCAATTTTAAATTCTAAATTATTACTTTCTCTAAGTAGATTAGTTAATCTAATTTCTAAATCATTTTTATCTTTCTTAATCTTTGATTGATTATTTTCTTCAGTATATATTTTTTCTTGTAATTTATTTATTTCATCATTTAGGTGTTTAAGACTTCCTTTAATTTCTTCAAGATTGTTTTTTGTTGTTAGCTCTTTTTCTTTTAAGTCTAGAATATTTTGATGAAGTTTGATGTCTTCAGTTTTATTTTTTTGTCTTTCATTTATTAATATTTTTTTACTATTTAGTCTCTCAGCTAAGGTAGTTAATTCTAAAACTTTTTCTTGCATTACTTTAATTTGCTTATCTAATGAAGCAATGTCGTTTTTATATTTTTCAATTTTGACTTCGTTTTGATTACCAGTTGTCATTAATTTTAATACTTCATCGTTTAAAATATCTATTTTGTCTTTACTATTTTGATAGTCAAAATTAATATTAGTGATATCTTCAGTTATTAAAGCAATTTCTAGATTTTCTAATTTCTTTGTTACTGTATTATATTCTAGAGCTTTATCTCTAGCTTCTTTTAAAGGATTTAATCTATCTTCTAATTCTTTTAAAATATCATTAATCCTTTTTTTATTATCATGTGTTTTTTCTAATTTTTTTATTGCTTCTTCTTTTCTTCTTTTATATTTCAAGACTCCTGCGGCTTCTTCAAAAATTATCCTTCTATCAACGGGCTTACTACTAATTATGTTTTCTATTTTGCCTTGAGAGATTATGTTAAAACTTTCTTTGGCTATTCCACTGTCTAATAGTAAATTAGTTAAATCTTTTAGTCTTACTCTTTCACTATTTAAAAAATATTCGTTAGTTCCATCTTTATAAACTCTTCTTTTGATTTCAATTTCATCATAATCCAAAGGTAAATAGTGATCTGAATTATCAAAGGTTAAAGATACGGATGCTACATTCATTGGATTTCGTGATTTACTACCAGAAAAAATGACATCAGTCATTGTGCCATCTCCTCTTAATGATTTTACAGATTGTTCTCCTAAAACCCATCTAATTGCATCAACAACGTTACTTTTACCAGAACCATTAGGTCCAACAATACCGTTAATACCGTTTGTAAATTCTAAATTGGTTTTATCTGCAAAAGACTTAAAGCCATGGGCTTTTAATGATTTTAAATACATATTTATCACACCCTACACTAATAACAATTATACAATAATTTATGCGTTTTCGCAATTATTACATGGAAAAAGTTCCAAGAATAAACTTGAAACTTTTTTTGTGTCTTATTATTAAAATTATTTTGTTTTCCTTTTTTTAGAATTTTCTATCAAATTATTAACATGATCGATAAGATCATTAGCTTCTTTTTCAGTAATCATTGTAATCAAATGAGTATTTTCAATACCTTGAAATTCAAGTAAACTATACCAAAAGTGTTTTGTAAAACTATACTGATATACAATTCCATTTTCTTTTTTCAATAGCACCAAATTACTTTGATCAATATAATATTCTTTATTCATTCTTACCACCTTTAATTAATTTAAAAGGTCTATCTTGCGTTATTTTTTTCATTTTAACTTTACCTTTATTATCGATCTCTGGACTATAGAAATTAGTATCTACCATTTTTAATATAGACTCAATAATTTCTGATTCACCTGTAATAATCATTATATTATTAGTTCCAACCTCTAAACGAACACCATCTTTTAAAGTAACTGTCATAATGTCATCACCTCTATTATGACTACTATTACTTATGGGTAACACAAAATGATTATTTCCAACTGTCACTATTGCATACTTGTTTTCTGACATAAAACCAACTCCTTATTTTTCTACCTTTTTTATATTGTATCATATTATTGATTATTAAGTCTCGTTTTTTATAAATCTCAAACTATTCTTTAGTATTTTCATTAACATGAATCTTTCTAATATATGATAAGAGCTGAATAATTCCAAAACGATTTTCTTTATCTTTAAGTAAATTAACTAAATCATTAAGTTTTTCAAAATTATCCTGGCCTCAAAATAGAAAAAAGAACTAATTAATCCATTAGTTCTTGTTCTAGAGCCTCAAGTGGCTCTTCATTTAAAATTTCATTTTCTAAAGTATATTCGGCTTCACGATATTTCTTAGCTCCAGTACCAGCAGGTATTAATTTACCAATAATAACGTTTTCTTTTAAACCATTTAAGTGGTCTACTTTTCCATGAACAGCCGCATCAGTTAAGATTCTTGTTGTTTCTTGGAATGAAGCCGCTGATAAGAAACTTTCTGTTTCTAATGATGCTTTAGTAATACCAAGCAATACTGGTTTACCGGTTGCTGGTCGTTTTCCTTCTAAGATTAAGCCTTTATTTTCTTCAGTAAATTTATTAATATTTACCATAGTTCCTGGTAAGAATAATGAATCTCCTGAATCAACAATTCTAATCTTAGAAATCATTCTACGAGCCATAATTTCAACGTGTTTATCTGAAATATCAACACCTTGAGAACGATATACTTTTTGAATTTCAAATAAGATGTACTCTTGAACTGTGATTGGGTCAGTGACAACTAATAACTCTTTTGGTGAAATAGCACCATGAGTAAGTCTCCAGCCCGCTTTAACTTCTTCACCTTTTTCGACAGCAAGTTTTGCGCCGTAGTTAGAAGTGTGCTCACGAGTTTCAACATCATTTTTAACATATATTTTATAAGTTCCATTATCTTCTTCAATCTTAGATACAACACCATTGATTTCAGAGATAGTAGCTTTACCTTTAGGGTTACGAGCTTCAAATATTTCAGTAACACGTGGAAGACCTTGAGTAATATCATCTCCACCGGCAACTCCACCAGTGTTGAAGTTTCTCATGGTAAGCTGTGTACCAGGTTCACCGATTGATTGAGCGGCCATGATACCAACTGCTTCACCGATTTCAACTTCTGAACCAGTAGCTAAGTTACGTCCATAACATTTACGGCATACACCATGATCTGTTTTACATGTTAGTACACTTCTGATTGGAACTTTAGTAACTCCAGCTTTAATAATCTTTTCAGCAACTTGTTCAGTAATATATGTATCTTTATCGAATAATACTTCTTTAGTTTCTGGATGTAAGATTTTCTTATTAGTATATCTACCAACAATTCTATCTTCTAACGATTCAATTAATGTGCCATCTGTATTATAGAAGGCTTCAACTACAACACCTTGTTCGGTTCCACAGTCATCTTCCTTAACAATAACATCTTGAACGACATCGACAAGTCTTCTTGTTAAGTAACCAGCATCGGCTGTTTTTAAGGCTGTATCAACGGCACCTTTACGAGTTCCGTGGGTAGATGTAAAGAATTCTGATACGGTAACACCTTCTGATAATGAAGATAAAATTGGAATTTCAACATAATCACCATTTGGTTTACTCATGATACCACGCATACCAGCCATTTGTCCGTATTGGTCAATAGATCCACGGGCTTTAGAATCAATCATCATAGTGATAGAAGATTCTGGGTTGGCTTTTAATCTTTGATCTAAGTCATCATAGATTTTTGCTTTAGCATCAAACCAAGTTTGAATTACATTATCATATCTTTCTTTATCAGTTATTAAACCACGTTTGAATTGTTTAGTGATTGTTTCAATTTTCTTATTAGCTTCCTCGATGATGTCTTTTTTAACTGGACTTTCTTGGATGTCATCAATTGAAATACTAATACCAGATAATGTTGAATATTTAAAACCTAAATCTTTAATGGCATCAAGCATAACTGAAGTTTCAGTTGTGTGATAACGTTTATAGATCTGAGCAATTAATCTAACAATCGCACCTTTATTTAAGGCTTTAACAATAGGCATTTTTTCAATTTCTTCTTTGATGTTTTTGCCTTTATCAATAAAGTATTTAGAAGGAGTGCATTTAACTGCATTATCAACACTACTATCATTTATATATTGGAATGTATCTGGGAAAACTTCATTAAAGATAATTTTACCAGGTGTAGTTACTAAATACTTATCCATGTATTTATCTGGAAATATTTTATGTTTAAATGATTTTACAGGTAAGGCAATACGAGTGTGTAATGTAATTTCTCTTCTTTCGTAAGCCATAACTGCATCATCAGTATTTCTAAAGACTCTACCTTCACCTTCTAATCCGGCTTTTTCCATAGTTAGATAATAATTACCTAATACCATATCTTGTCCTGGAGTAGCGATTGGTGAACCATCTTTTGGAGATAGGATATTATTAGCACCTAACATTAAAAGTCTTGCTTCAGCTTGAGCTTCTTCACTGATTGGTACGTGAACAGCCATTTGGTCACCATCGAAGTCGGCATTGAAGGCTGGACATACTAATGGATGAAGTCTGATTGCTTTACCTTCGATTAATTTTGGTTCAAAAGCTTGAATACCAAGTCTATGTAAGGTTGGAGCACGGTTAAGTAATACTGGGTGTTCTTTAATAACCTCTTCAACAATGTCCCATACACGTTCATCTTGATTTTCAATCATTCTTTTAGCCGCTTTAATATTGCTGGCAATTTCTTTAGAAACTAGTCCGTGAATAACATGTGGTTTAAATAATTCTAGAGCCATTTCTTTTGGAATACCACACTCATACATTTTAAGTGATGGTCCAACAACGATAACTGAACGGCCTGAATAGTCAACACGTTTACCAAGTAAGTTTTGGCGGAAACGACCTTGTTTACCTTTTAACATACTTGATAATGATTTTAATGGTCTATTACCAGGTCCGGTAATGTTTTTACCGCGGCGACCATTATCAAATAAGGCATCAACAGCTTCTTGTAACATTCTTTTTTCATTTTGAATGATAATAGAAGGGGCACCTAAATCAATTAATTTTTTAAGTCTATTATTACGGTTAATAACACGTCTATATAGATCGTTTAAATCAGAAGTGGCAAATCTACCACCATCTAGTTGAATCATTGGTCTAAGCTCTGGTGGAATAACTGGAAGGGCTGTTAAAATCATCCATTCTGGTCTATTTCCTGATTCTAAAAATGCATCTAAGACATCTAATCTTTTAATTAAACGTATACGTTTTTGACTAGAGGAATCTTTGATTTCAGAAATTTCCTTCTTAATTTCGTCAACTTCTTTTTGCAAGTCAACTTCTTTTAATAATTCTTGAATGGCTTCAGCACCCATACCAACTCTAAAGGTATTACCGTATTTTTCATAGTAAGTACGGTATTCTTTATCGCTGATGGTTTGTTTTTTCTCAAGTGGTGTGTCACCTGGATCTAGAACAACATATGATACAAAATATAATACTTCTTCTAGTTCTCTTGGTGACATATCAAGAACTAGCCCCATTCTTGATGGAACACCTTTGAAGAACCAGATATGAGATACTGGTGTAGCTAGTTCTATATGACCCATACGTTCGCGTCGAACCTTAGATTTAGTTACTTCAACACCACAACGATCACAAATAATATTTTTATATCTTAATCTTTTATATTTTCCGCATGAACATTCAAAATCTTTAGTTGGTCCAAAAATTTTTTCACAAAATAATCCGTCACGTTCTGGTTTTAAAGTTCTATAGTTCATGGTTTCAGCTTTTTTTACTTCACCATAAGACCATGAACGAATTTTTTCTGGTGAGGCAATGGCAATTCTTATTCCTTCAAAACTATTTGCATCCATTAATTATCCTCCCCTTCCAAATTTTTTAGATCTTCATCAGTTGGCTCTTTGTCTTCATCGCTATCTTCATTTTCGTCGAATTCGCTTAATTCTTGTTCTAATTCACTAGGTTCTAGATGCCCTTGATTTTCTTGTGCTTCTTTTTCTTTTAAGATTTCGCTTTCTAAATCAGTATCTGGAACATAAGTATCTTTTTCTGCTTCTTCAAGTTCTTTTAATTCAACATATTTGCCATCTTTATCTAAAACTGTAATGTCTAAACCTAAAGCTTGGAATTCTTTGATTACAACTCTAAAGCTTTCTGGAACACTTGGTTTAGGTAAATCTTCACCTTTAACTAAGGCTTCATAAACTTTAACACGTCCAGTTACATCATCTGATTTAACTGTCATCATTTCTTGTAAAATATGTGCGGCACCATAAGCATATAATGCCCAAACTTCCATTTCTCCGAAACGTTGACCACCAAACTGTGCTTTACCACCTAGAGGTTGCTGAGTGACTAATGAATATGGTCCGGTAGATCTTGCGTGTAATTTATCATCAACCATGTGGTCAAGTTTAATCATGTACATAACTCCGACACTAATTCTATTATCGAATCTTTCGCCAGTTCTTCCATCATATAGCCACATTTTGCCATCTTTGTCTAGTCCTGCTTCTTCTAAAGCATCAATAATTTCATCTCTGGTGGCACCATCAAATACTGGAGTTGCAACATGGATGCCTAAAGTTTTAGCCGCCATTCCTAAGTGTAATTCTAAGATTTGTCCTAAATTCATACGAGATGGTACACCTAGTGGGTTAAGTAAAATATCAACTGTTCTTCCGTTTTTATCGTAAGGCATATCTTCTTCTGGGAGAACTAATGAAACAACACCTTTGTTTCCGTGACGACCTGAAATTTTATCTCCAACACCAATTTTACGTTTTTGAGCAATATATACTCTAACCTTCTTACTAACACCAGCTGGTAGATCTTCACTATCTTCTTTAGTTAAAACTTGAACATCGTGAACAATTCCACCACCACCGTGTTGAACTCTTAAAGAGGTGTCTCTAACTTCTCTTGTTTTTTCACCAAAGATTGCATGTAATAATTTTTCTTCTGAAGTAAGTTCAGCCATACCTTTAGGGGTTACTTTACCAACTAAGATATCATCATCTTTAACTTCTGTACCAATTCTAATAATACCATTTTCATCTAGGTTTTTACGAGCTTCTTCTGAAACGTTAGGAATATCTCTAGTAAACTCTTCAGGTCCTAATTTGGTGTCTCTACATTCAATTTCATAGTCTTTAATATGAATAGATGTGAATACATCATCATTAACTAATCTTTCATTTAAGATGACAGCATCTTCATAATTATATCCGTCATAGTTTACAAAGGCAATTGTCAAGTTTTTACCTAAAGCCATTTCTCCTTGGTCAGTTGATGGACCATCAGCGATGACTTCGCCAACTTTAACCTTATCACCTTTTCTAACGATTGGTTTTTGATGATAGCATGTTCCCATGTTACTTCTTTCAAAACCTTCTAAGTAATATGTATCAGTACCTTTTGCATTTTTAACAATAATTTTACGAGCATCGACATAGTCAACTACTCCATCAGCTTTAGCACATATTACAACTCCTGAATCTCTAGCAGCAATAGCTTCGATACCAGTTCCAACATATGGAGCTTCAGCTTCAAGTAATGGTATTGCTTGACGTTGCATGTTAGCACCCATTAAAGCTCTTTTACCATCATCGTGTTCAAGGAATGGAATTCCACTTGTTGTAATAGAAATTATTTGTTGTGGTGATACATCAACATAATCGATTTTTTCTTTTTCAATAATTAAATTATCATTTTGATATCTAACAGGAACTTTATCATCTAAGATGTTTCCTTCATCATCAGATTTAATGGTTGCTGGTGCTATATAGTATTCTAGTTCTTCATCAGCAGTCATATATTTTATTTCATCAGTTAATTTATTGTTTACAACTTTACGATATGGAGTTGTGATAAAACCATATTCATTTACTTTGGCATAACTTGCCAAAGAAGTGATTAGTCCAATGTTAGGTCCTTCTGGAGATTCAACAGGGCAAAGTCTTCCATAGTGTGATGGATTAACGTCACGAACTTCCATTCCAGCTCTATCTTTAGAAAGTCCACCAGGTCCTAATGAAGATAATCTTCTTTTATGAGTTAATTCAGCAATTGGATTAATTTGATCCATAAACTGTGATAATTGTGATGAACCAAAGAATTCTTTAATTGCTGCAGTTAATGGTCTAATGTTAATCAAACTCTTTGGAGTTACTTCTGCAACATCTTGAGTACTCATACGATCACGAACTACTCTTTCGATACGGCTAATACCAATTCTGAATTGATTTTGAAGCAATTCTCCAACTTGTCTAACACGTCTATTTGACAAATGATCTATTTCATCAAATGATCCAATACCATCTAATAGATTTAGATAATATGAAAGTGATGCATAGATATCTGAAACAGTTAAACGTTTGATATCAATATTTTGGTCATTACCAATTATTCTGACAACTTTTTCTGGGTTTGTTTTAGAATATACTTTAATAATTTGAACATTGTTATAAGTGTCTAATTCATTATTAATTAAAGTTTCTTTTTTACCATAGCCTTCTTTAAATACTGTTTTTAGTTTCGCTAGTAATTCTTTAGTGACAACATCACCATCTTTAGCGATTATTTCACCATTTACTTTTATATCTTCAGCTAATTTGCATCCTAAAAGTCTGTCGGTTATATTTAATTTTTTATTGAACTTATAACGTCCAACTTTAGCCAAATCATATCTAAATGCATCGAAGAATCTTGTTATTAATTGATTTTTTGCACTTTCTAAAGTGCTTGGTTCCCCAGGTCTTAATTTTGAGTGAATGTCAATTAAGGCTTCATCGGTGTTCTTGTTTGTATCTTTTTCAATGGTTTTAATTAAATAATCATTATCACCAAACAAATCTAAAATATCACTATCGCTAGATAAGCCAATAGCTCTTAATAAAGTGGTGACTGGAACTTTTCTTGTTCTATCAATACGTACATAAATAATATCACGAGCATCAGTTTCAAACTCTAACCATGTACCTCTAGTTGGAATGATTTGAGCTCCAACTGTTACTTTACCATTTTTCTTATCTATTTCTTTACCAAAATAAACAGATGGTGAACGTACTAATTGTGAGACAATAACACGTTCGGCACCATTAATAATAAAGGCCCCACTATCAGTCATTATTGGCATGTCACCTAAATAGATTTCTTGCTCTTTAACTTCACCAGTTTCAACATTGAAAAGTCTTGCTTCTACTTTTAGTGGCGCAGCATAAGTAGAATAGCGTTCTTTACATTGTTTAATATTATGTCTTGGTTCATCAAAACTATATTCTCCGAATTCTAATGACAAATTACCAGTGAAACTCTCCACTGGAAAAACATCATCAAAGACTTCTTTAATACCCTCTGTAATAAACCATTCATATGATTTTTTTTGAATTTCTAATAAGTTGTTTAATTCAATTGCGTTTTTTGTTTTACCGTAATTTCTTCTCTCTCTTTTTTCGTTTATTTTTTGAATTTTGTATGCCAAGTATTTCACCCCTATAAACTAGTTTTTAGATTTTTCATGTCTCTTCAAGAGTACATGTCGCCAATATATAATTATAAAGGTTTTACCTTAAAAAGTCAACGTTTTTTAGCGCATATTATATAAAAACCTTTATTTTTTGTTACTATGGTTACATCATAAGTTTGTTCTAGGTCTTTTGCCAGTGTTTTTGCACCTTGATTTTTATTTATGACAAGCCATAGTTCTCCATTTTCTTTTAAATGATTTTCAGCATCAAATAAAATTTCATAAAGCAGTTTTTTCCCAACCCTAATTGGAGGATTAGTTATGATAAAATTATATTTTTCACTTATATTTTCGTAGATATTGCTTTCAAATACGTTTACGTTTACATCATTTAATTTGGCATTTCTTTTGGCTAATGCAAGGGCTCTTTTATTGATATCTATCATATCTACGTTTGCTTTAGTAATTTTATTTATATATATACCAATTGGTCCATAACCACACCCAAAGTCTAGTACATTACCTTTTATTTTTTTTATATCGATATTTTCCAGAAGAGTCCTAGTACCAAAGTCTAAGCCTTTTTTGGAAAATATCCCATTATCTACAATGAATTTTAATTTTAGGTTATTTATGATAACATCAATTTCATGTTCATTACTTTTGACATGGTCGTTTGTAAAATAATGTGACATTTTCTCTCCTTTTATTAAATGGGCAAAGCCTACACTATACTAGGATAGTGCAGGCTCTTTTTTTAATTATTTAACTTCAACTGTTGCGCCAGCTTCTTCAAATTTAGCTTTTAATTCATCTGCTTCTGAAGTTGGAATATTTTCTTTAATAGCTCCACCATTATCAGCTATATCTTTAGCTTCTTTTAATCCTAATCCAGTAATTTCTTTAATTAATTTGATAACTGGTAATTTATTAGGTCCAGCTGATGTTAATGTTACTGTAACAGTGCTTGGTCCAGCAGCTTCTTCAGAAGCAGCAGGTGCAGCAGCGACAGCTACAGCGCTTGGATCAACACCAAATTCCTCCTTCATAGCATCTACTAATTCCATAACTTCAAGCATAGTCATTTCTTTTAAACTAGCGATAAATTCATCTTTATTGATTTTTGCCATTTATAATCATTCCTTTCTAATTTTCTTTCTTTTCTAAATCTTGTCTATATAAATCTAGGCATATAGATAAACTCTTAAGTGGGTAGATAAGTCCACTTGCAAGCATTGTAAGCAATCCATCTCTTGATGGTAATTTTGATAATTCAGACAACTTAGCTTCATCGGTTTTTTCACCATCAATTAAACCGACTTTAACAACTAATGCTGGATGTTTTTTTGCAAAGTCATATAAAACTTTGACTGGAGCTACAGCATCTGTTCCAAAAGCAATAGCTTTAGGTCCCTTTAAATCTTCGTTTAAATCTATTTTTAATGTATCAAATGCTCTTTTAACTAAGGTGTTTTTATAGATTTTTAACTCTGATTCACTTTCTCTTAAGTTTCTTCTTAGTTCATTTGTTTCATCAACAGTTAATCCTTGATATTCGAATAAAACAGTTGCAGAAGCATTTTTAGTTTTTTCAGCAATTTCATCGATGATTTTTTGCTTTTTATCTAAGATTTTTTGATTAGCCAATTCTAGCACCTCTCTTTCTTTTGCCGTGAATTAAAAAAGCTCTGGATATTATGCCAGAGCTAAAAGACTTTATTAAATGTCTCGGTAGGAAATTAAGCTTCTAGGCACCTACTGTCTACGGCATAATTAAACTTACGAATTCATTATATCATAGCTTTTATTAATTGTCAAAGCTAGATGGGTCAACTTTAATACCAGGTCCCATAGTTGCTGATAGGGAAATGTTTTTAACATATGTTCCCTTAACAACACTTGGTTTAGATTTGATAATTAAAGTAACAAAGGTTTTTAAATTATCAACTAAATCTTCATCACTAAATGAAACTTTACCAATTAAGGCATGTACATTACCGAATGAATCAGTTCTATACTCTACTCTACCTTTTTTAACTTCTTCAACAGCTTTTTTGGTGTCCATTGTAACGGTACCAGTTTTAGGGTTTGGCATTAAGCCTTTTGGACCTAAGATACGTCCAATTTTACCTAAAGCAGGCATCATATCTGGTGTAGCAATTAAGCTATCAAAATCAAACCAATTTTCTTTTTGAATCTTTTCGATCACGTCGGTGTCTCCAACATAATCTGCTCCAGCTTCTTTGGCAGCTTTAGCGGCATCACCTTTAGCGATAACTAAAACTTTCTTTGTTTTACCAGTTCCATGTGGTAAAACTACTGCTCCTCTTAATTGTTGGTCAGCTTTTTTAGTATCTAGGTTTAAGTGCATAGCTACTTCTACTGAAGCATCAAAACTAGTATAAGAAGTTTCTTTAACAAGTTTTACAGCTTCTTCTTTAGTGTAAAGCTTGTTTTTGTCAAGTTTTTGAGCCTCGGCTAAATATTTTTTACCTTTTTTCATATTTCTTACCTCCTTGTGGTTTTTGCGGATTATTCCTCCCACATAGCATGGGTTTTTTAGTCTTCAACTTTAACACCCATATTTAAAGCTGTACCTTCGATAATCTTCATTGCGTCTTCGACAGTGTAACAGTTTAAATCTGGAAGTTTAGTTTCAGCAATTTCTCTTAATTTATCTTTAGATAGGGTTGCAACAGTTTCATTTTTACCATTAACTGAGCCTTTTTTGATGCCACAAGCTTTTTTAATTAAGAAAGCAGCAGGTGGAGTTTTAACAACAAAGCTAAAACTTCTATCTTCATTAACAGTAATTTCAACTGGTAAAATATCTCCCATCTTATCTCTTGTTGCTTCGTTAAATTGATTACAAAAATCTCCTAAATTGATTCCTGCAGGTCCTAAAGCAGTACCAACTGGTGGTGCTGGTGTTGCTTTTCCAGCAGCAATTTGAATTTTGATTTTTTTAACTTTACTATTTGCATCTTTTGCCACGAAAAACACCTCCTAATAATTTTTTTCGTGGGTGGTTCCAATGATTATCCGCTTCATCTCATTTGGTAATCTCCCACTTTTTCTATATCAAAAATAATATAGCATGTTAATAGTATCACAAATTTTTCTTTTTGTAAACTAGGCTTTTGAGATTTGTGATAGTTCTAATTCGACAATGGTTTCTTGACCAAATAAATCTATTGCTACTTCCAATTTAGCTTCTTTTAGGTTAACTGATTTGATGACACCGAACATACCCTCAAATGGTCCAGAGATAACTTTGACTTTTTCACCTTCTTTAAGGTCACTTTCAGCATCTAATCTGCTCATGCCCATTGAACCTAAAATTTTGTCAACTTCAGCTGGTGTTAATGGGAATGGTTTTGCACCTTTACCAGATGATCCGATAAAGCCCGTAACACCTGGAGTATTTCTAACAATAAACCAAGCTTCATCTGTCATGACCATTTCAACTAAAATATAACCTGGGAAAAGTTTAACTTTTTTTTCTTTTCCATTTGCATCTACAACAGTTTCTTCTGGGACAACTACTCTTAAAATATAGTCTTCCATACCCATGGAATTTGCACGCATTTCTAATTTTTCTTTTACTTTATTCTCATGACCAGAATAAGTATTTACTACATACCATTCTTTTTCCATTAATTACCCCTCCAACAAAGTTCTCACAGCAGCAATGATAACATCTGATAGCATAAAGAATAATGCGAATACAATAATGCATACTAAAACGGCTACTGAATATTTGAACATTTCTTTTTTCTTTGGCCATCTTACCTTTTTGAATTCTGAGCGAATACCTGATACTTTTTTTTCTTTCTTTTTGGCTTTTTTTGCCATACATTTCACCTACTTTTAATTCTATGTTTTTTCATAATAAAAAACACTTTTTTGTGTTCACTAATAAAGTATCACATAAAGTGTTTGTTGTCAATATATTTTGGAGAAAAACTTACCATGAGCCTCCTCCTCCACCTCCAGAGCCACCGCCGGCAGAACCACCACCAGATGAAGATGAACTAGGAGATGATGTCATTGCTGAATTAGCCGAAGCCATGGCTGAATTCATAAATGTCCCAAAGGTAGCTACTGTAAATGGCCTAGATCCAACATACCAATTAGGGGCTTCTAAAGTTATTTCTTCGAATTTTTCAATCCATTTATCAGAAACTCCTAAAACATAGGTATATGGCAAAATATCATAAAAGTAATTAGGGTTTTCTAAAACCATTGCTTCTAATTTATTTTTTTCTGCAGTTTCTAAATAATTTTTGAAACCTTTTATTTTTCCTAATATTTCTAGTCCATATTTTGTTCTTTGAGGTAAATATTTTAAACATATAGCCATACCTATTATACAAATAATTCCAATTAAATATCCTACTAAATAAAATGTTTCTTGGACCATTATTGGTAAAACCATTGTAATCCACGGAATACCGCCAAAGCCAAGTCCCCAAACAATACCAAATATTTTGACAGATATAGGAGTGTTTCCAAAAACCATTGAAAATAAAACCGAGAAGCCAATCCCTGGAAATATCAATGCAAAAATAAGTATTTCACCATGACTATAAGTTAAAATAGGAATAGCTGTAATTAAAACATAAGAAATAAGCATCATTAGAATTAGAAAAATTTTTTTATTAGTTGATTTTTTTTCAAATATTTTTTGTTTGTTTTCTTTACTATTTGTATTTTTTAGTATTTCATTTACAGTTATATAAAAGTTATTATAAAGTTCTGATAATGTAACTTCGTTTTCGCTAGATTTTTTTGATGAAAAAAATGATTTTTTAAACAATCCTTCTAAAAAAAGTCGTTCATTAACATTATTCCCATCGTATTCTTTTAGTTTTGTTATTTTAAAACTGTTAGTGGTTGAAAATAATGTCTTTTCTTTTATTTCTGATATTTGAATATAGCCTTTATCAGCTAAATATATCAAAAGAGATGTAACATCAGTCTTGTTAGCATTTCCTTTATAAAGAAAACCTACTTCTAAACTATTAAATCCTTCTGGTGGATAAAACTCAACTGTTTCGACAACTTTTTTATCTCTTCCAAATAAATACCATAAAATAAAAGATAAGATTAAACTGATGACAGGAACTATATAAATTAGGTAATCAAAAACATTAATGTTATTTTGTGCACCAACAAAATAACCCTCAGGTAATTCACACCTTATGGTCAATGCTTCGCCAGCATTCAAAATACCATTATACTTGCCAGTAATTGTATTGTCACTAACAGTATAGTTAATTTTACTATTTTCTACTGAGCCTTTAGTACCATATGAAAAGCCAAGTTTATTAGCATCAAACTCTTTGGGCATTGTAATACTAAATGTAATATTACCGATTACAGTATCCCATTCATTGCCTATAATATTATAATAAAGTTCATCATAATCTTTTATCGGATCTTTTCCTATATTATAAGTATATTTTATCACATAAGTCTTTTTACCAGTTATGGTTTTGTTCGCATCACCAATTTGAATATTATATGCTCCATCTATTTTAGATATTGTATACTTATCATTAACTTTTAAATTCGATATTTGTGCACGATTAGTTGATGTAGTACCATCTAGCCTAACGATTTTGTTTTTTAATGGTATTTTTCTATATATTCCGTGTTTTGAAATGTTAAAATATGCTGTAATAGTCTCTGTAATATCGAATGTATTGTTTTCATTTAAAGTAATATCGATATTATATGCATCAATTACATAATCATTAGAATTATAATAAGAATTTAAACTTGGAGTATTTAAATTATTATTTTGCTCTAATGCGTAGGTTTTAAAGGGCAAAGTTGTTACTAAAGACAATATAAATAGTAAAACTATAGCTACTTTTTTTCTCATGTTACCCCCTTACCTTTTAAAATGAAACTTTAACATTTTCACGTTCATTGCTATCAGTTTCAAACATTGCTTTTGGTTTATATCCAAATAACTTAGCTAAAATATTACTTGGAAACATTTCAACTTTATTATTAAACATTTCAACTGCTCCATTATAATATTTTCTTGCGTTTGCGATATCTTCTTCTACTTTAGATAATTCTCTACTTAAATCTTGAAAATTAGCACTAGCTTTTAAATCAGGATAATTTTCAGCTACAAGCATAATTTTATTAATATCTTTAGATATTGTTTGATTAGCTTTTACTTTTTCATCATCAGACATGCTGTCATAACTACTTCCTCTTAAATCTACAATTTCTTTTAAGGTATTTTCTTCATGTTTAACATATCCTTTGACTGTCTCAATAAGATTTGGAATTAAATCCCATCTCTTTTTTAAATAAACATCCATAGTTGAAAAAGCTTCCTGCACCATATTTTTTAATTTGATAAAGTTATTATAAGTAACAAGTACATAAATAACAATGATTACAATTATAGCGATTATAATATAAATCCACATATTTTTTCCTCCCTTTTTTATTGAAATATGATGTTTTTAACACTCCTATTTCCTATTTTTAATTATAACACATACTACTTTTAACACAAAGAAAATTTAAATCTAATTTTTATTTCTTTACAAAAATACACCAAGTTAGGCTTAATTATACTTTTAGTTTATTAATAAGTCTGTTAAAAATTCTAATGTGTCATTTCCAAAGTCTTTTATTTTAAACAAAGTATCTTTGAAAAAATTGTTTTTTGTATTTTGATTATTAATTTTCATTATGAAGCCATCTTTATTTTCAATTATTTCAATATCGTTTGTATATCTTTGATATTTTTGCTTTAAACTTTCTATTTCTTTTTTATTACCATATATATATAAATATCCATTATTTAAATACACACTATTTGGCACAAAGGATCTTTGAAATTGCTTGATAATATCATAATTACAAATAATGTTATTCAATGATTTCTTTTTAAATTTTTTTCTTAATTTTTTTATATTTATTTTTTTACTACGTCCATGTTTCGTCATACTAAATTTTTTACCAGTTAAGCTTAAATTATTTAAAATATAGCAAGTATGAATATCATCATTGTTTTCTATAGCATCTAAAATGTTTGTGTCGGTAATTCCTACTCCTAATAATGAACCCTTAAGTTGACTTACAATTTCCAATATTTTATTATTCATTTTTTCCCTCCAACAATTTGTTAATGACAAAACTTGTAGCTAGTAATCCAGCTGTTGCTGGAACGAATGCATTTGATCCAACCTGCCCTTTTATAATCGGTTTTTCTTTTGAAAAGATGACGGGAACCTTTTTGTTTATTTTTTCTTCTTTAATCATTTTCCTGATTACTTTAGCAATAGGATCATATTCGGTTTTTCTTATATCTGTAATTTCTAATAATTCAGGGTGCATTTTATTACCAGTTCCCATCACAGAAATGAAAGGAATATTTTCTTTTATACATTTTTTTATGATGGCCTTTTTTGTTTCTATCGTATCAATTGCATCGATGACAAAATCTATTTTATTTTGAAAAACCTCACATATATTTTCTTTATCTAAAAATATCTTATACTTTTTTACATGACATTTTGGATTTATTTGCATAGCTAATTTTTCTGAAATTTCTACTTTGGGTTTATTAATGGTATTTTTGTATGCTAGAACTTGTCTATTTAAATTTGTAATATCTATTTTATCGTTATCAACAACTATTATTTTTTCTATACCACTTCTAACCAATGCTTCAAAGGCATGTCCGCCTACTCCACCTAAGCCTATTACTAAAATAGTTTTATCTTTTAACTTATCTACATCAATCAATAATTTTAATCTATCAAACAACTTAACCACCTTGATAAAATTATACTATATTTTTCTAAAAGAAAAAAGTTTTAAAAGAATTATTTTTAAAACTTTTATGTAGTCTTTTATTTGATATTATATCCGTTTTTTAAAACCTTGGCCTTGGCAAGTTTATCTATTTCATTACTTTTGGTGTGCTGAAAAGTGGATAAAACTTCGATCGCACTTTCTTCAATTGTTAAACATTTTAAATGACCAGAGACAGAATATGATAGTGACCATTCATTAGGGGTTAGTAATTCTTCTATTGGGGCAGCATAATTGATATCAACTTCATTTAAATCTAAATACTCATTTGTACAAAAATTATAAATACGACCATTAATACTAGAAATAAAATTAGCGGTGACTTCACTAGCATTCAATTTTAAATACCAATATTTATCTAATTCTTCGGTGGCAAGTGATTTAAATTCTTCGATCCATGTATTTAAATCAGTATCTTGAGGTAAGTTTATTTTACCAGTTTCAATCATGCCTTTTAATAGTTCGGCAGATATTTCAATACCATCATAAGTTATTTCCATCATATGTATATTGTCTTGAAGACATTCTTGTAAATCAGTTCCTTTATTTACTTTTTCTAATATGGCTAAAAATATATTAGAACCATTTATGTTTCTTAAATTTTTTCTATTTAAAATTCTTAAATTTTTATTAAACTGTAGTATATAGCCATTTCTCAATATTTTTGCTTTGGCATTTTCTTCCTTTTTATCATGATACCACTCATAAAAATTTTCGACTAAATAACTTTTATAATCGTCAATTTCAATAGATACGACATCGTGATTTACGATGTGTACTAACCTCCAGATGGTGGCAGGCATGATATCGGAAAAAGATCTAGCAAAAGTTATTTCTGCATTATCATCTATAAATTTATGGGTATTAAAATTATATATTTTGTGGTTGATGGCGGCGAGGCAGTTTAATGTAACCTCTTCATTTTCTTTTAAAAAAGCGAAAAAAAGATTGTCACCATTTAAATCTTCTAACTTTCTATAATCTAAACGATCAATATCTTCATAAACCTCTTCGTATTCTCCTATGTTAAATAGTTCTTGTTTCATAACACTTCTCCCTTGTTTGTTTTATATTACCACTTTTGAAAGAAAAAATCTAGAAATTAATCTAGATTTATAAATGATATGTTTTTTTGTAAAATGAAAAAGTAAATTTCTATTATATAAAAAACAACCTAGAATTTTAGGCTGTATGTGTTTCATTATATTTATTTATATAATTTTCTTCAAATGAAATTAAATCATTTGGGCTCATAAACAATAATACTGAGTTTTCATAATCTAATAATTTATCTATTTCTTGTTCTGTGATGTGTTCAGCATTTGGAATAGCTTTTATAATATCATTTATATCTATTTCGTGCTCATCCGTTTCTCTAGCAGCATATATATCCATGATATAAGCTTTATCGACAGTTTTTAATATTTCAATATATTCATCTTTAAAAGCTTTGGTTCTAGAATATGTGTGTGGTCCCCAAATAACCACTAATTTTTTGTCAGGATATTTTTGTTTAGCTGATTTAATTGTACATTTAAGTTCTGTTGGATGATGAGCATAATCATCTATTACGACATTTGTTCCAACAATTGTTTCATTAAATCTTCTTCTAGCTGCATGAAATTCTTTTAAGATTTTTGAAACTTCTTTGGAATCAAACCTTTCGTAATAACAAAGACTTATAACAGCTAAAGCATCTAAAAGCATGTGTTTTCCATAAAGTGGTAAATCAAAATGTCCATAGTAGTTATCTTCGACAAAAACATCAAAGGTTACACCGTTTTCGGTATATTCTACATCTTTGGCAATTATATCATTGTCATCATCTAAACCATAGTAAAATATTGGCTTATTTACTTCTAGACTATGGGTATATCTATCATCACCACAGGCAATAACCATCTTTTCAGCGTTGTTAGCATATTCGGTAAATGCATCAATTACATCATCGATATCTTTGAAATAATCAACATGATCTAATTCAATATTTGTTATTATGGCATAGTAAGGTGAATACTCTAAGAAATGTCTTTTATATTCACAAGCTTCTAATACAAAATATTTGTTTTCTTTACTTGCAATACCAGTACCATCACCAATTAAGCAGTTCGCCCCTTTAATGGCATTTAAAACTTGATAAGCCATGGTGGAAGTTGTGGTTTTACCATGACATCCAGCAACTGTTATGGTCATGAACATTTTAGTTAATTTAGCTATCATTTCTTCATAAGTATAAATTTTTAAATCTAATTCGTTTGCTTTAAGTAATTCTGGGTGGTCATCTTTAATTACATTACCTCTAATAATAACCATATCTTTGGCAATGTTTTTTTCATCATATGGTAATATTTCAATATTTCTTTCATTTAAACCTTTTTCGGTAAAGAAATGCCTTTCAATGTCACTTCCCTTAACTTCGTAGCCTAAGTCATGTAAGAAACATGCGAGTGCACTCATACCAGTTCCTTTTATTCCAATAAAATAATACATAGATGTTCCTCCTAACTAATGAATTCAATCAAATATGGTCCTAATATTAGAACTAAGATTAATGGAACGATGAACAAAACAGAAATGATACTTACTTTATTTGGTATTTTATTTATTTGTTCTTTGGTAGTCATTAATTCTTTTTGTCTTAAGAAGTCTACTTCATTATATAATGTTTCTAAAATACTATTACCAAATCTATTTGTTTGAATTATATTCAATATTATGTTACTGATTATATCTGATGATATATTTTCTCTTAAATCACTTAATGCTTCAATTAACGATTTACCAAATTTCATATCATATAGTGCCCCTTCAAATAATTGTGAAATTTCTGAATCAACATTATCACATGTAACAATTAAAGCATTTTCTAGATTTCTTCCTGATTCTAAGGTTAAAGTTAATATTTCAAAGAAAAATAATGCCTGATGTTCTAATCTTCGGTTTCGAATGTTTATTTTTTTAGTGATATTTAAATAGTAAAATAAATAATAACATCCAATTGCAACAAATGGTGCATATATATACCCTGAATCAGTGATTAAAATACATAATATAAATGCAAAAATAGTAGTTATTAATCTATATGTACAAAAGGTGGTAACGGTATATTTTGTGTCTGAACCTAGACATCTCAATTTATAATCAATTTCATCTAATTCTTTTGAATTATATATTCTTTTAATGAATTTGGTTAGACTCTGCATTAAATCACCACCTTCATTATTTTACGAACTACTACCACAAAAATTATATAGTAAATTATCATAAATAGCAAGAGTATTCGCCCAATATCTGTTGTGATAAACGGTAAAAAATATCCCGGATTTATTAAACTGATTACTAAAATGAAGAAAAATGGTATTGCTAGAAGAATATAAATAATGATTCGGCTACCACTAGTCAAGCTTTTTAATTCTAATCTAAGTTTACGTTTGTCAAATAAACTTCTTTCTATTGTCGAAAACACTTTAATGATGTCGCCACCGGTTTTGTTTAAAATGGTTAGTGATGCGGTTAAATAATTTGCTTCTTCTAATTCCACTCTTTTGGCGAATCTTTTGAAGACATCTTCAATGTCTAAACCATACTGTAATTCTAAATTCATTCGTTTAAATTCATTGCCGATAACCCCATTTACTTCTGAGCCGACAATTTCAATTGCCTGAGTAATACTTCTACCAGATTTAAAGGAATTATTCATAATAGTTATAGCAGCAACAAAATCATTTTCTATAGTCCATCTAAATACTTTGTATCTAGCAAATAAATAGATATCTAGTACGAAGAAACCTAAGATAAAGACTCCTAATGTTTCTAAACTACCTAATAATTTAAACTGAAATGCTTTTATAATAATAGCTAAAACAGTAAAAGCACAGGCAATGATTATTTTGCCAGAGAGTATATCATAACCATTTTTATGAATACCACTAACTGATGTATATTTTTCTAGTTTTTTAGCATATTTAGTGGCAATAACTGATTTTTTTAATTTGCTGGTGAATAAATTTAAGAAACTGCTATAAATTCTTCTTAACTTTTCTGATGTAGTTACTATATCATCTTTTAGTGGTTTAATTATATATGGATCTAGTCTCTCTTCTAGTTTAACTAATTTGTACATTTTTACTATTCTAATTATTAATAAGAATATAACTATAAAACAAATAAATTGAATAATATAAATTGTTATATTATGAGGGACAACATTTATATTAGCACTTTCAGTAGCTATATTTCCAGCCTCATCCATAACACTACATGTATAAGTATAATTACCGGTCTTATTTAAGGTTAACTCATCTATATTGGCTATAATTTTGTCATTTAAAGTGCCACTATAATTATCGTTTGCTGTACATGTAATTAAATCTTTATTATTTGTTGGATTAATTTTAAGATTTTTATTTGATATGTTTATTTTAGGGGCTTCTTTATCTATAATGTATTCGCCACTATTTATAGTATCAGTTAATCCATTATTTAAATTAGCCTCAACAACTATTTGATATTTTCCTGTTTCATTTAAAACTATATTAACGGCATTGCTGTTATAAATGTCCACTGTTTTTATAGGAACATTATCTTTATATATTTGATATGTATAGGATGTGACATTATTAGATGGTGAAAAAACGATAGTAATATCTTTGTTTGTTGGTTTATCAATACTTTCTATATCGAAATTTCCATTCATCTTTTGTCACCTCCTTTACTCTCCAAAAATATCTTTTAAATCATCAATACCTTTAGCTTTAATAATGTTATATACTTTTGGAATATATTTGTGGAGTAAAAATTCTCCATCAACATCTCCGTTTGCTAAAACACCAGTTTGTCTGAATTTAAATATTTCTTTTTGGATAATTTCTCCGTTTTCAATACCAATTATTTCATTAATACTGCTTACCCTTCTTCTTCCATCGGATAATCTTTGAACTTGAACAACTATCTGAATAGCACTTTCAATATATTCTCTAATGGCCGTTACAGGTATTTCCACCCCATTCATTAAAACCATTGTCTCTAATCTATTTAAAGCATCGGCTGGACCATTTGCGTGCATAGTAGTCATACTTCCTTCGTGTCCAGTATTCATAGCTTGAAGCATATCGAATGCTTCTTTTCCTCTAACTTCTCCAACAATTATTCTATCAGGTCTCATTCTTAAGGAATTTATTACTAAATCTCTAATAGTAACTGCCCCTTCACCTTCATAGTTAGTGGTTCTAGTTTCTAAAGATATAACGTGTTCTTGCTTTAATTTTAATTCAGCTGCATCCTCTATAGTAATTATTCTGTCATTTGGATTACAAAATGATGATAAGACATTTAGTAAAGTGGTTTTACCGGCACCGGTACCACCAACAACTAAAATATTTAGTTTTGCATGAACACATGCTTCTAGAAATCTTGCCATATAAGGTGTTAAGGTTCCTGTTCTAAGCAAGTCTTCAATGTTAGCTAGTTCGCTTTTAAACTTTCTAATAGTTACAACTGGACCATTTAATGATAAAGGCGGTAAGATTGCATTTAATCTTGAACCATCATCTAGTCTAGCATCAACCATTGGGTGTGCAATATCAATTGTTTTACCGATTGGCTGAATTAATCTTTGAACAACTCTAACAATATGATCGTTATTGATAAAACTTATACTATCATCTTTGATTACTTTACCATCTAATTCAATGTAAATTTCATTTGGAGAATTAACCATGATTTCAGTTATTTCTTTATCCCTTAAAAGTTCAGTTAATGGTCCATAACCATTTACTTCATTATCGATAAGGTTATAAATATAACTTAATTCTTCATTGGTTAAGTCATATCCTTCGACTGATTTATCGATTTCATCTTTGACATAATCTTTCATGTTTTCTCTCGTTTTGTCTTTGTTATCGATAAGATTTTGAATTATTTTATTTCTTAGTTCGTCTAATAAAACTTTATTGGGAAACTCATCATAGTCATCTATTTCTTGAGGAAGTTTTTGTTCTAAAGTGGTGGCGAACTCATCCATAAATTTTTTTGTTTCCATGGTTTCCCTCCTTTAATTTAAAATTTTATCTAGTAATTCTGTGAGTACTAAAGTGGTTTTATCTTTTTGGCTTCCTTTTTCCAAAGTAATTATTTTACCATCCATTATTATTTTTGACATATTTTTAACATATGAGCTACTTGGTAAAATATAGTCGATGTTTCTATCTAAAAAACTGTTTATTTCATATAAATTCAAATGATTTCTACTCAAAGCTTCATTTAATATGACATAATAGTTTTTTAAATTCATATCTTTATATATTGAAATCATTGTTTTCATGTTTTTTAAATCCATTAAATCACTTGTAATAACATATATAATACTATTACTATTATCGAAAGTAATTAGATTTATGTCATCGATGATATGATTGGTATCTATTAAAATTACATCATATTGGTATTTTAGTTTTTTTAATATTAAATCAATATAATAGGTACTTATTTTTCCGACACTTCTCGGATCTTTAGGAGCGGCTAAGACATCAATATAATCATTGTATTTTGTAATGTATTCATCTATTTCTTTTAAACCATGATTCATGTAATCGTTAACTAAGGTATATATATCTTTTTTTGGTTTTAGGTTTAATAAGGCAGATATGACACCGGAGTGCAAATCCATATCAACTAAAATTGTTTTTAATTTTTTATTTGATAATATGCCGGCTAAAGATAAGGTAGTAGTGCTTTTTCCAGTTCCTCCTTTAGCTGATGTGACAGTAATTACTTTAGCTTGTTTTATGGCCATAACTTATCCCTCTATTCTTTTTGAATTATTATTTTTTCATTTTCTATATAACCATTATAAGTCAAATCAATGTCAAACTTATGGTTAAAATTGAATAAAGCATCATATTTTTCTTTGACGGTTACTTTAATTACTTTATTTTTTATTTCAACTGTTATGTCACCTTTTATATTTTCTTTTAATAAATCAGTTAAAATAATTTCTAAATTTTCATTATCTAAATGATTTAAGCCATATTCAATAGTATCTTTTATTTCAGTCTCATATTTGTTTAGGGTTATACTTAAATTTCCAATTTCCCATATCAAAGCAAATAATATAAATAATATAGGTAAAATTAATATGAATATTACTAATGTTTGACCTTTATTCCCCATTTAATGCCTCATAATTTTCATATATTGTTTTAGTTGTTTTTATTTCGTAATTTTTACCTAGTATATTTGTTAAACCAGGGGCAGATATTTCAACATTCTTTTTTAAAGTTAAGGTTATCATACCGTTTTTTATTTCATCTTCTAAAGTTAAATCTTCATTAGCAAGGTATACCCCTAACTTCTTGGTATCATTACTTTTATACAATTCAGTTACTGTTTCTAAATCTTTGTTTAAATCATATTTCTTTAAAAAAATATTACCAATATCAATCATTGCCATAGCAATTAATAGTAAAACTGGTAATATCAATATGAATTCCACTAAAGCTTGCCCCTTCTTATTCATATTATCACGCTTTCCTATCATAATAAATTATATCAAAAAAAAAGAGTAATAACAATATGGTTAAGGGAAAATAGTGTAAAATAAGGAGAAGACATTTTTAAATAAATTGAAGGTTTTCAATTTTTAATGGTGCGGTAAATCAATTTTTTTGCTATGGAAAATGCGGTCCACCAAGCTTTGGCTTGGTGGACTTATTCTCTATATTTTAAGTATTATTAAATATCTTTTGTGATGTTTCTTTAGAAAAACATATCTATTATATGCACTAAACCCTACACCACCACCTTTACTATTATTTTTTGAAATGTATAATTTGGTATATTTCACACACCAAATTATACACCATTATATATATTTCATTTTCCCTCGAAATTTGGGGCGGTCCCCGTAAGACTTCGCCTTACAGGGGACACTTCGTAGCTTTATCCCAATTTGAATGCATTTCCTTGACTTCCATCTCCTCCAGTGATTTTAACATTGGAGTTTAGATATAAGACTGGGCGGACGGCAGCGGAGCTAGTGACGTAAGAGCCATTTCCATTGCCATAAACAGAACCGACCAGACGGGCTGCATAGTTGGAATAACTGGCATAAGGAGATTGTAACCACTCGGTTATTCCACTATATAAATAATCACTGTTTTTACAACTACTTTTATAATCATAAAGGGCGGTTGATAAACAACTACTTCCTGCTGCATATCCATAATCACTTGGATACATTAAACCTATATGTTGGGTTGTACTTGATGGATTTCCACTATATACTTGTGAGCTATCTCTTTCTGAATTATAGTAACCACTTGCAGTTAAGGTGTTAATATTACTAGAAGTTGATCCTCCTAAATAATAGGTTTCCTCTGATATCATTCCTTTCGATGTAGCTTCAATACTGTTATAGTATTCTCCATTTAAATATGTTTTTAATGAAGCATTATTCCAATTGTTTGAATTTGATGAATTCCATTTCATATTTCCTAGACTCTCATTTCTGATTATTTTTATTTTACCATCTATAACACCTATTATTCTCCATAATTCATTATTAAATGTTACATAGTTATTTGGTGTTGCACCATAGTATCTGATATCACCGTGCTCATCAGTGTATAGTTCGTTGGTGTTTGTGGATACCAATTCTGTTATTTTGTCAGTTGCTAATTCACCACTTGGTTCTGGTGGAGTAACTCCACCACTTGGTTTTTGTACATAATTCAAGGTAAGTGAAAGTTCACCCGTTAAATTTTCTGGTTGTGAAGTTACATTTGCATAAGATATTTTAACAGTCATAGTAGTTTTATCACCAGCTAATAAAGGATCTCCTTCATTAACACCTGATGTTTCAAATATTATTGCAGGATTATTTGAATCTGATTTAGTAATTGAGTCTAATACTGCATCAATTGTTCCTTTGTTTTCAATAGTAATTTCATATGTCATAGCATCACCTGGAGCATACAAATTAGCTTCCATAGTAGCTGTGGTTGCTGTGTAAGAAGGCGCTACAGCATTCTCACCAGTTCCAGTTGGTGTTCCTGGAGTAATACCCGTTATTTGAATATCCCAGTTTGAAGTTACAGTAGATGATCCTGCAATTTCCAATTGTGTTGAAAAAGCGGCATAACCTATAGTCATACATATTAATATAGCAAGTAAACTACCGATTATTATTGTTCTTTTTTTTCTATTTTTATACATATATCTCACCCTATTTTAATTATAAGGATTTTTTATTTTATAAACAACGTATTTGTAAGTAAGTGTCAAAATATTTTGTCAATAAATGTAAAAAAATGCTTATTTGTTAGCATTTTGTTTCAATTTATATAAGATATTTAGAGCTTCCATTGGGGTTATCTCTAATGGATCAATTTTTTCTAATTCTTCTAGTGTCTTGGATTTTTTAGGCATTAATTCATCAATTGGCAAAGCTTCTTGAATTTTAACATCTCTTTTATTTTCTTTATTTTCATAAACTTTTAAAATTTCAGAGGCTCTTTTGATAACAGAATCTGGTAAATTAGCTAGTTTAGCAACGTGAATACCATAACTTTTATCGACACTACCCTCTTTAATTTTATGTAAGAAGGTTATTTTTCCATCTTCTTCGTAAGCTGAAACATGAATGTTTTTTAAATGTTTTAGGGTTTTATCTAAATCAGTTAATTCGTGGTAGTGAGTTGAAAAGAAAGTTTTACCTTTGATATTTTGGTGAATATATTCAATAATACCTTGGGCTAGAGCCATTCCATCAAAGGTGGCAGTACCTCTTCCTAATTCATCAAATAGAAGTAAACTTTTGTCGGTGGCCTCAGTTATAGCATGAGCAGCTTCGGTCATTTCAACCATAAATGTTGATTCACCACTTACTAGGTCATCAGAAGCACCAATTCTTGTATAAATTGCATCAAAGATTGGAAGTTTAGCAACTGTTGCTGGTACAAACGAACCAATTTGAGCCATGATTGCTATAATAGCCATTTGTCTCATGTATGTCGATTTTCCTGCCATATTTGGTCCGGTTATTAATAGAATATTTGTGTTTTTATCCATGATAATATCATTAGTGACAAATTCACTATTAATAACTTTTTCAACAACTGGATGGCGAGATTCTTTAATATATATTTCGTTTTCTGTTATTTCTGGTCTTACATAATTATTAGTTTCAGCAATGGTTGCGAAAGATTGTAAGACATCTATTTCGCTAATTATTTTAGCTGTTTTTTGAAGCTTTGGAATATAGGTTTTAACTTCATCTCTAATGTTACAAAATAAGTTATATTCTAATTCGATAATTTTTTCTTCAGCATTTAATATTAATGCTTCTTTTTCCTTTAATATTGGGCTTATATATCTTTCACAATTGGCTAGAGTTTGCTTTCTTTGATATCCCCATTCATCTTTAACTAAGTTAGTATTTCCTTTACTGATTTCGATATAATAACCAAATACTCTATTATAACCAACTTTTAGATTTTTAATACCTGTCTTTTCTCTTTCATCATGTTCAAATTTAGCGACAAAGTCTTTACCACCTTTTCTTAAATTCTTAAGTTCATCTAGTTCTTCATTATATCCTTCTTTAATTAAATATCCTTCTTTGGTAGTTATAGGTGGGTTTTCATAAATACTTTTTTCTAATAAGTTATATAAATCAGAAAAATCGGTTAGTTTTTTATGATAGTTTATTTTTTTTAATATTTCAGATATTTGAGGTAAGACTTTTAGTGATGATTTTAACTGAAGTAAATCTTTACCGTTAGCATTTCCAAAGGCTATTTTTCCACTTAATCTTTCTAGGTCATAAACTTCAGTTAAATATTTTTCTAAATCACTTTTATAAATAAATTCTTTAAGCAAAGTATCTACAACATTATATCTTTTTTCTATTTCATTTTTATCTACTAAAGGATTTAATAAATAATTTTTTAAAAGTCTAGCTCCCATAGCTGTTTTTGTTTTATCTAAAAGCCAAATTAAGGAATAGTTTCTTTGTTTTAATCTTAATGTTTCAATTAGCTCAAGATTTCTTTTAGTATGAACATCCATTTTCATGTGATCTTTTGTTTCTCTTATTTGTATTTTTTGGAGATGTGATAAGTCTCTTTTTTGGTTATGAATAATATAAGCAAGTAAATGTTTTACTGAGTGAATATATCTTTGATCAATAATATCCTCATAAATGTATGGGTATTCACCTGATAATTCATCGGTTATAGTGAGTGTTAAATGGAATTGATTTTTTAAAATAGAATATATGTCTTTATCGGTTTTACTATCTAATATAACTTCTTTAACTCCTAAGTTAATTATTTCTGAAACAACTTTAGTAGGATTGTGTTCTAATAGAAAAGAGTATATTTCACCGGTTGATACATCAGCATAACTGATAGCATACCCGTGTTTAAAATCAGTAATAGATGCAATAAAGTTAAAATCTTCGGCTTTTAAGGTATCTGTATCCATGATTGTTCCCGAACTTATAATTTGAATAATACCTCGTTTAACAATTCCTTTGGCATTTTTTGGATCTTCTAGTTGCTCGACAATACCTATTTTATGACCGTTTTCTATTAGTTTATCAATGTAAGTACTGGCAGCATGATAAGGAATTCCACACATTGGAATTCTCTCTTCTAACCCCGCTGATTTTCCGGTTAAAGTAAGCTCTAGTTCATGAGATACTTTGATGGCATCATCAAAAAACATTTCGTAAAAATCACCCAATCTAAAAAATATGATTAGGTCTTCATTTTCATTTTTAATTTCTAAGTACTGCCTCATCATTGGAGTTACTTTTTCTATATCAACATCTTTTCTTTCCACTTATAATCACTCCCATTTTTTGGTATATTATAACATTTCATTTTTTTATTTTCAAGAAAGTAGCGAGATTTCAAAAAAACTTTCAAAAAAATTTGAAAGCTTTATTTTAATGCTTCAATTTCGGAAATTGAAAGTTCTTTAGCATTTGAAATGATATCTATCAGCTTTGAAAAATTATTAATTTTTTAATGTTTACTGATTTTCTAAATATTTTAAAGCATCTTCAAAAGTTTCAATAGGAACTAAATCAATATCATAACCTCTTTCTTTTTTTATCTTTTTCGCATCTTCATAGTTTTCACCAACAGGAACTAAAAACACATCGGCATGTTTATTAACGGCTCCAATTAATTTATATTTAATACCACTAATCTCACCAACATTTCCATTTATATCGATAGTTCCAGTTCCAACTATTGTCTTTCCATCAGTTAAGTCAATTTCATTTAAATGGCTATAAATTGTAAGGGCAAGCATGAGGCCTCCTGATGAGCCGGATTCTCTATCTTGGAAGTTGAATTTTACTTCTTTGTTTGATTTAACATCAAAGGTTTCGGTTATTATAGCTCCTACTTTAGGTTCACCATTAACATCTATTAAGGTAGCTTTTCTAATTTTATTATTTCCATCAATATCTTTAACTTTAATAGTTACTTTATCATTAATTTCTTTAGAGGCAATATAAGCTAGTAATGTTTGTTTATCTGAAATTTCTTGGTTATCGACTTTTATAATTTGATCACCGATTTTTAAATCAGTTTTGGCCAATTCATCGATGTAAGTTATGTATACTTTATTATTTTTTATTTCATAGTTAATGTCCGAGTGTTTATAAGCCACTAACAAAGCTGTATCATTACCCTCTTCTAGAAGCATTTTATTTCGGTAGTTTTTTTCTTCTATTGTTTCATTATCGTTTTTTACCTCTTCTTCTTTTTCTACATCCCAATCTTTATTAAATAGTGAAACAACTAAAGTCGGTATTGTCGCATGAATTTCTGATACATATGCCATATTTAGTGTGCCGGACATTTTAAAATTTTCTTTTGTTTCAACTTTATCATCGGTATCGATTAGGCCCCCTGGAGCAGATATATAATATGGAAATTCTACTAAGAAGATAGCTAGAATTAAAATGTAGATAATAGTGACTTTATAGTATTCTTTTACATACTTTTTAATATTATTAAATAGGTTTTTCATGTTGAACTCCTTTCTTTAATAGATTTATTTGATAACAGGTGAAATTATGAGGAAAATGACTAGTGTTTTTATTATGATTATCTTATTATTTATCGGCTATGAAATTTTAACCGAATCTGAAAGTATTTTAAATTCAGTTGACTTTTCACTCAATATTTTTAAAAACAATATTTTTCCTTCTTTATTTCCATTTTTCGTGCTATCAAATATTTTGATTAAATGTGGACTTCCTGAATTTATGGGAAATTTATTCAAAGGTGTTATGAATAAAGTTTTTAAAATTAAGGGAGTATGTGCTTTTATCTTTTTCATGAGTATTATATCAGGAAATCCGGCGAATGCAAAATACACGAGAGAACTTTACAAGGATGGTAAAATTAATAAATACGAGGCAACAAAAATTTTATGTTTTACCTGTTTTTCTAATCCTTTGTTTATTTTAGGAACTGTTTCAATACTTTTTTTAAATAATAAAGAGGCAGGATTACTTATTTTAATCTGTCATTATTTAGGCAATTTATTTATAGGTTTGGGTATGAGAAATTATCATCCAAGTAAAAAGGAAAATGATAAAAGTAGTTTAAAGAGGGCGATAGATGAGTTGCATAAAAAAAGAATTAGTAATACTGGCAGTTTTGGTGAGGTAATTACTAATTCTTTGATTAGTAGTATTAATACATTACTTTTAATATTGGGAGTTATTACGACATGTTTGGTGCTTACAACTATTATCGATAATAATCTAAATTTAGACAGTGTTTTAGGTAGTGTCTTAAATGGTTTTATCGAAATGACTCAGGGACTAAAATATATAAGCTTAGAAGCTATTCCTTTAAAATTAAAATGTGTTTTGACAGTTATGATTTTATCCTTTGGTGGTCTTTCTGTACATATGCAGATTATGAGTATACTGAGTGATACAGATATTAAATATTTACCATTTTTATGTGCAAGAATATGTCATGCAGTATTATCTTCTTTACTTATATATGTTTTATTTGATTTTTGGATTAGTTTATGAAGAATAATAATATGTTACATCAAAGTTGTATTCTTTTCTTAAATTGCCACTATCTAAAGTCATTTGAACATAAAGATAACAGTTAGTACCATCACACGTATTATTTAAAGCATAACTTTTAATGCTTACAGTATCTGGCATATTAAAATGCTGTCCACCGATTGTTACTCTATTATTACTTTGATTTATTTGCAATGTTTTGCCATTTATATTACAGGTAGAACCTGAACAAGAAACTGAACTACCTACTGGAGTAAGAGAGTTTTCAATGTTCTTAGAGATTATACTGGCTTGTTGTTGGATAGATGTTTTAACACTTGTGTCGGCAAATGTGTCTTTGACTTCGATTAAAACTTCAAATAAGAATACAGTAATAACCATGGTTAGTGCAAAAGATGCAATTAATTCAATAACTGTAAATCCTTTGTTATTTTTCATTTTGTACCTCCTTACCCTATTTTATATGGATCAGTTTGAGTTCCAGAACCTGTCAAAGTTATATTAGAATTTAGATAGACTACTGGGACAACATTGCGGCTTGAACCTAAGACATCTGTATCATAATAAAATCCGCCGCTATGGATGAATATTGGACTAAATGATGCATTAGCATGGGATATTGTCCACCAATAAGTACCTAAACTTGACATCCAATTTGTATTTATACATTTGTTATAATTAGTACTTATTAAAGATGCTGTTCCACATTCTACATTATTAGTATTAGCTCTTATGTATTCACTTGGTGCAATTAAGCCTACTTTACCATTCCAATTTGTACTATTTTCTGAGGTTATTTGTGATGCGAGATCATTATTATTATAATTAATCGTACCGATTGGCCAGTTATGAGAAGTTATTTGAGATTGTTCAGATAATGTCTGTAAATAAGTGCTATTTAAATATGTATTTAAAGTTGCCGGGGCATTCCAAGTGCTGACACCTTCAGTATCCCAAGGCATATTGGCTATATTTTGAGATCTCATTATTTTTAACGTACCATCAGAATTTATTGAGATTATCCTCCAAGTTTCTCCACTAAAGTTTATATAATTATTTGGGTTTGCTCCTTTATAAGTGTATTTTCCTGTTTCAAAGCTATCTGCATACAACCCATCGTTTTCGGTAACAATTGGAATATTAACCCCACCTACTGTTATGGTGTTTTCTTCCGGTGTTTCTTCAATATATAATTGATTATCCATGGCGATAGTTGCATATGTGTCATTGTTAAATTCAGCAAATAATCTTCCTTTATTTTGAACTACATTGGTTTCTACTTTAGAAATAAAATCACGGAATTTTTGATTTATATTATTATCTTCTTTAGTAGAAATATATTTTTTTATGATGCTGATATCAGAATAGGTATAAATAATAGTTTTGGCGTCCATTTTATTAATGAGGTTGTCGCAAAAGTTGTCTATTATTCCGGCATCCATGTTACAAGAACCATCTTTATATACAACAACATATGGTAATGCTTGTGTTAACTTTGTAGATAAATCATAATTGTTTGTTTGTAGATAATTTGCAACTGATGATAAATCATAAATTGATTCGACATTGTTATAATTATAACTATTTTTATAATTAGTTGTAAGATTACTAAATTGAATATAAAGCAATATTAATACTGTTAAAACAAAAGTTGACACAACTAATGACTCCGCTAATAAAAAACCCCTATTATCTTTTTTCATGATTTTTGCTCCTTTGCAATTGTTTTTATTCTAAATCTATTATATAATATATCTAGGATAAAATCTAGTCCTAAAAAATAAAAGTAAGAAAGGTGGCTATATTTATATGATGAAATCATTTGACTTTGCCAAAGTTCCAATAGTCGATATTATAAATGAGATTTTAGTAGATTCTTCAAAAAAAGGAGCTAGTGATATTCACTTTGATCCTTATGAAGATCATTTACTTATTAGGATAAGAATTGATGGAGTTTTAATGGATTATGCGACAGTTCCAGAAGCATATCGTGATTACTTGATAACTCGCATCAAAACAATTTCTAAAATGAACATTACAGAATCAAGGTTACCACAAGATGGAGCAATTAAAGAAACACTAGATGGAATTGATTTAGATTTACGTGTTTCTTCTTTACCTGTAAGTACTGGAGAAAAAATAGTTATTCGTATTTTGGATTATTCTAGAAGTATGGCTGGTTTAAATGAACTTGGATTTAGCGAGGATAATTATAAAAAAGTTTTAGAGATGATTAGTGTTCCAAATGGTATTATTTTAGTAACTGGAGCAACCGGTACTGGTAAATCTACGACTGTTTACTCTATTTTACAGCATTTAAACACTTCGGCTACAAATATTATTACAGTTGAGGATCCAATAGAAATGGATATTACTGGTATTAATCAAGTTCAAACTAATCCTAAAATTGGTCTTACATTTGCGACAGCTTTAAGATCTATTTTAAGACAAGATCCGAATATTATTATGATTGGTGAAATAAGAGATACCGAGACAGCTAAAATTGCTGTACGTGCTTCAATTACTGGTCATTTGGTTCTTTCAACATTACACACTAATACAGCATTAAATACTATTGAAAGATTAATTGATATGGATGTTCAAAGATATTTACTTGCTTCAGCTTTAGAAGGAGTTATTTCACAAAAACTAGCAAGGCAATTATGCCCACACTGTAAAACAAAAAGAAAAACTAGTGAATATGAAAAGATGGTTTTTAAAAGTGTTTTAAATAAAGATGTCGATGAAATATATGATACTGAAGGATGTGAACATTGCCATGATGGTTATCTCGGTCGTATTGCAATACACGAAGTACTTAGAATCGACCAAGATATTCGTGATGCATTAAGTAATGGCAAGCCTAAAGAAGAGATTAGAAGGCTTGTATATGGTACTGGTAATGTTACGACGATGCTTCAAGATGGACTTAAAAAAGTTATTGAAGGAAAAACTACTTTTGAAGAGATTCTTAAATTAATTGAACTTGAGGATGATGACAAAATTAGTAGCAATGATGAACTAAAAGAAGCAATTATGGAGAAAAAAGAAGAACTAGTTGCGGAGGAACGTCAAGAAGGAGAATATTTGGGAAATCGTGAAGATTTGGGCAGTATTCCAAAGAGTGTTTATGGTGAAGATATTGAAAGTTTAGATATATAAAAAATACAGCTTAATTTTGAGCTGTATTTTCATATTGTTCAATTACTTTAGATGTAACACCTTTTAAGTTACCTTTGGTAACTGCAGTTATAGTTTTTGTTTCATTAGGTTTTAGTGAGCTACCTATATTACCACGTAAAGTTATAACATTATTACCATCTTTATCTTTTAAAACAATATTTACATCATTTATATTGCTGTCTGTTTGATTTGTATTAGTAACATCAGCTGTAAATGTGCTATAACCATTTTCTGATATAAGAGAAATATTGGTAAATTTTAAGCCTTCATATGTTTCTTCTTTGATGACATCAGCAGATGTGTTGGCAGTTATACCATTTTCATCATTTTTTGTTATTTGTTCTTTTCCAAAACCAAAAGATATTATTAATCCAATAATTAAAGCAATTATCGCAACTAAGAAAATAATTAGTTGAATTTTATATTTTTTAGCAAATTCTATTACATCTTCCTTTTTTAGTTTTTTCATTTGTTCCCCTACTTTCTTTATTTTATTATAATTTATTTCGGGGATAATTTCAATACTATAAATAAATTTTTAATTTTTCAATATATTCTTCACCAAATTTTTTTAAGTTTTTTGCAAGATTTATAATTTTTTTATCGGCTGTTTTTTCATAATTATCAATATGTTTAGATAGTTCTAAATTACCCATAGTTAGTCCTTGAATTAACATATCGGCGATATTGGCATCACTATTATCACTTATCATTTCTTTACTAATACTCATTTTAGACATAGCTTTAGCCATCATTCCAATTTGTTTAGCTTTTAGATCTTTTTTATTTAATAATTTTTCAGTTTCTTTCGCATATTTTTCATAGTTTTTTTCGATTTCTTCTACTAGTTTTTTTATTTTGTTATCTTTTCCTTTTAAACTATTTATTAAATCTTTAGTACTTTCCATACCCATGTTGCTTGTTTGATAAATATACTCTAATATTTCTTCATTTTCATTCATTTTATCATTCCTTTCAGCTTTATTATGTGTTTAGTTTACTCTTTTATACAAAAAAACAATACTTTTCGTGAGTAATTGTTAAAGTACATGGTTTAGATTCTTTTCTATTTCGAGTTATTTCAATTTTATTATCGGTTATTTTTATTTGGTAATCTTTTGAGTTAGAATAATTATTTTTTATTTTTTCTTTTAATTTGTTTATAAAAGTATTTTCATCAGAAATATGCGTATTAAAGTGCCTTATGAAATTAGTTTGAAAAACATATATATCCATAGCAAGGGTTTCTTCGTTATCAATGTTTTTATTTATAAATTTTATTAGACCCCCAGTTACTCTACCATCTGATGAGATTTGGTCAATATATTCGGTAGTTAAGTTAATTATTTTATTTATATTATCCATTTTGATTTCCTTTCTTATATTTAAAGCAGTTTTCATCATGGGAGTTGACGATGCCGATGGCTTGCAGGTAAGCATATATTATAGTTGTTCCAACGAAGGTCATACCTCTTTTTTTCAAATCTTTAGATATTTTATCAGATAACTCTGATGAAGTTTTACCTATTTCATATATTATTTTATTATTGGTGAAACTCCAAATATATTTAGAAAAAGAGCCATATTCCTTTTCAATTTTTTTAAATATTTTGGCATTATTAATAGATGCTTTTATTTTTAATTTATTTCTAATGATACCTTTATTTTCTTTTAATTCATTTATTTTTGTTTCATCATAACAAACTATTTTATCAATATCAAAATTATCATAAGCATGTCTAAAATTTTCTCTTTTATTTAAAATACATTCCCAAGATAATCCTGCTTGAAATGATTCTAAAATTAAAAGTTCGAACAGTTCTTTATCATCATAAGTTGGTTCTCCCCACTCTTCATCGTGGTATTTAACATAAAGCGGATTATCTAGATTACACCATTTACATCTTTGCATATTTGTCTCCTTTTGGTATTTTGTATTTTGTTATATCTAATCCTTCTAATTTTAATAATTTTATTTTAACATCTATTCCACCAGTAAACCCTGTTAGATTGTTATTAGTACCTACTACTCTATGACAAGGAATAACGATTGGGATAGGATTATGGCCGATTGCACCACCTACAGCTCTCGCAGACATTTTAGGACTTATTTTTTTAGCTATATTACCATAAGTTATCGTCTTACCATAGGAAATAGTTTTTAAAGCATTCCAAACTTTTATTTGAAAAGGTGTCCCTTCTAGTTTTAATTTTAAGTCATCTATATTGGGTTTTTCTTTATTAAAATATTTATCCAACCAAGTTTTGGTTTGTTTAAATATCTCTAAGTTGTCATTTGTTTTAGCCTCTTTTTTTATATTCTGATAGTATGATTCTTTTTCTAATATAATATGAGTTAGATTTGTTCCATCACTAATTAAAGTTAGATTACCTATAACCGATTGATAGGTAGTTTTATATTTCATATAAGCACCTCAAATAAATAATATGAAATTTTATAATTAATGTCAAGAAAAGCATCTTTTTTAGATGCTTAACCAATGTTTATATCTCCATATTTAGTAACAGATGTTAAAGTGTAATTACCTAAATTAGATGAATTATTTATTTTTATTTCACCCCATTTGGTATCACCTAAGGCTTTACCGTTTGAAAGTTTTTCGACAGTAATTTCCCCATATTTTGTTTCTAGTTTTGAATTATCTGTTAGAAATATGTTATTGATTTTTATATCTCCATAAGTGGTTTTAATAGAGGTATAACCATTAATAGTACCAGCTTTTACTTCACCGTATGTGTTTTTTACGGTTAAAACGTTTGCGTTTTCCGTTAAAACATCACCATAGGTTGTTTCAATATTAATTCTATTTGCTTTATTTACAGTAATATCTCCAGTAGTAGATTTAACATTAATGTTACCGTTTGTTTTTGCAATTTTTATATCACCATTATTATTTTTAACATTTAATTTTTTACTAAATGTTTCTGGTATATATATGATTAGATGTGGGCTTTTTTGAAGGCATATACCAAAACATTTTTGCGCATCAAATTCAATATTTAAAGTGTTTTCTTTTTGATTTATTTTAGGTTTTTCTTTTTCACTATAAACATCTATTTTTATTTTATCATCTAAAGAGTTTTTAAATTCAATATCAGTGTTTGTGATGTCTAGTTTAATTTCATTAAATATATTATCATAAGTTTTAGATAGAGTTAGGTTATCGCTTTGCCCTAGGCTTATAAATTTAACATTAATTAATGAGGGATTTAAGATTCCCCATATCATGATAGCTAGTAAACTTATAGTGCATAAAGATAAAAGGATTATTGATACGATGATTAATTTTTTATTCTTCATCTACGTCATTTCCTTTTAAGTTAAAAACTAGTTTTATTATTTGCATAATTAAAGCATAAATAATCCACATTATCCAGGTTATGTGCCAAGCCATGGTTAAAAAACTAATAAACATATAAATGATGAGAGTTAGGAGTGCTAGTGCTTCATCGATGGTTTTATATAAGTTATTTTCTTTTGTTTTTATTTTAATTTTTTTAGTTTCTTTATTATCATAAACCATGCTTGTATAAATGATTATGCCAGTTGCGATGGCGATAATAATTAAGAATAAACAAATACCTAATATTTCTAAATCTTTTATGTTACCAAAGATAATTACAAATACAACTGATAAAATATATAGACTTACTGATATAGAATACATGAAAGCTTTTTTCTTTTGAATTTCTCTTTTAAATTCATGAGGAGTTTGCTCTTTTTTATTGCCTGTTAAAAGTTCATCAGTAGTTATTCCATATAAGTTACATAGCGGAACTATTTTATCAAAGTCCGGGGTTGTCCCACCTGTTTCCCACTTACTAACTGTTTGCCGGCTAACATTTAATATATTAGCTACTTCTTCTTGTGATAGATTTTTTTCTTTTCTTAGTTCATATAATTTTTCTCCTAATTTCATTTTTTCACCTCGAGATAATTTTATAATGAAAAGTGTTTACAATACTAGCATTTTCACTTTGCAATTTGTCAACTAGGTTTAACATTGTTTGTTTTTTCTTTAAATATAAGGGTGTTTTATGCTCTTAATTTAAAGGTTTTTGGAGCTTTATTATAAACTAAAATTAAAGCAATTATACAGTATAAAATACTAAATATGATGGTTGCTAGTCCAAAATAAAAGGTTGGTAGTTTTTCTCCTATAAAGAAATAACATACAAAGTAAGTTAAACCTTGGACTAGTGAATAAGTACTACTTTTCATTTCTGTGTTTACGTTATATGGCTGTAAAAGATAATACATAACTAAGTAATGAACTGAGAAAAAGATACTCATGGCTAAGATAGATACAAATATAATGACATAGTTTAATGGTTCAGCCACTCCTCCAGATAAATATAGAAGTAAGGTTAAGCCCCCACCGATTAGGAGTGCTGGAATTAGATTTAAGGAAATTAAAGTTTTTAATCTTTCTTTAAAGACACCTAATATTACTTTTGGAGTTCTATAAATTCTATATGTCAGCATACTATGGTCACAGTTCATAAACATAGCCTGAGTTACAGTGGTTCCGCGGTTTAAGATATACATAACAAAGACAAAATATGGTAAATAAACTAATAATAAAGCATTTATTCCTGCGGCTACTGTTTTGTTTTTTAAGGTGAGAACTATCAAAATAGCAAATATTAAAGTGATAACAATAGATTGTTTTTTGATAGCTTTAGTTAATATTTTGCTATGTCTTTTAACAAATAGTTCGTGGAAGTAGGCAAATCCATGTTTATTACTTTTAAAGTTTTTGTCTAGTTCGATTTGCTTAGAAACATTTTCTTTAATGGCTTTTGTACTACTAGCATTTTCGACTGCATATACATTTTCGTTTGTTAAAATTTGTTTATACATTTGTTTATATTTATCAAATGAATTAATTACTTTAATACTTAAAAGGCCAGTGATTAAACTTATGATAAAACAAATAATGAAGATAAATGGATTAATTACAATTTTAAAATAAGGCATTCCATAAGCACATAAAAGTAATATTCCAATTACTAGCCAAGTTAGTTTATTTAATAAGTTTTCGTTTTTAGCTATTTTAGTTTTTTTAAAATCAAGTAGAACATAAGCACTGAAAGTTATTTTTACCATAACGACAAAAATAGGCATAATTATGCATAGCCAAAGTGGAACTTTTAACATTAAACCAAAGATTATGGTAAAGGGCATAAAACCGATGAAGGTTTTTAGCATGGCATATATATAATTAGACAATGTGTATTTTTTGGCATCCATATTCATAATCATCATAGCATAATATTTATCTTTAGTTGGGTTAAACATATAAGTGTTCATAATGCCACCAATGATGGTTAAAAATAAGAATATATGTATAAAAGTATTGGCATTATTTAGTTTAAATACTGGAAGCATGGCAAAGATGCAGAAGAATATGTATAGAAATTTACCTAAGAAAATCGTGCATAATTCCATGATTATACTGACAATATTACCAATGATTTTTAAGGCTTTATTTTTATATAAGCTTTCAGGTAATATTTTTCTTATTATTGGCAATTGTTTAATCGAATAAATAACACTATTGACACGGTATGTGTTTTTTAATTTAAAGGAAGTAATAAATGCTTCTAACATATTATTCCTCCTTTAGGGCTTCAATTATTTTATTTTTGAAGCTTTCAGTGTCTAGATTATCTTTGGTTATCTCTTTTAAAACGCCTTTATTTAAAACCACTATTTCATCACATAAGTCTAAAGCTAGTTCCATAATATGGGTTGAGAAAATAATGATATGATCTTTTTTTATATTTTTAAACATCTGTTTCATTTCTTCTTGGGCTACAACATCAAATGATGTTAATGGTTCATCTAACAGTAAAATATTTGGCCCAGCTATGATGTTTACTAACATCTGCATTTTGTTTTTCATGCCGTGAGAGTAGTCTTTCATAAGTTTGTCTCTATCTTCTTTTTCTATCTGCATGAAATCAAAGTATTCATCAATATCTTTTTCATTTTGAATATGATTTTTATTTATTTCGATGAAGAATTTTAAGAATTCTCTTCCGGTTAAAAACTCTGGAACATTGGGTGTAGATAAAACGTATCCAATATCTTCTAGTTTAATTTTTCTATCTACTTCATCGTTTATATAAAACTCGCCACCATCTAATTCTAAGTCTTCATTTAGACAGTTAAATAAGGTTGTTTTACCGGCACCGTTTCGCCCAAGTAAACCATAGATTTTTCCTTTTTCAAATTCAAAGTTTATATCTTTTAAAACTTCTTTTTTTTCAAAATTTTTCTTTAAATGTTTAATAACTAATTTCATGTGTACCTCCTACTATTTCACATCTATTTCATTATACATTATGGGTATATGTTTGACAATAATTTTTGATAAGAAAAAAATTCTAGATTTTTTCTAGAATTTTAATTAAAACTATTTTCATAAATATCTAAAAACGCGCTGACAAATCTTGCCTCTTCTTTTGCTTTTTTTGTTCCTTTAGTTACTTGCCAGCCATAGGTTTTATAATTTTTATAAGTGAAGTTAGTAAGCGGGAGTAAATTGAATTCATCTTTAATTAATTTAATTCCTTCAGAATAATCTTTTTTTAATCTAACAAAGGCTTTACTTGGGTTTTTGAAAACAGCCATGCCATATTTATTAGCTCCTATATCGAAGTCGATACTTATTTTACTAAATTCATTTATGTCGACATCACCTTTTATGTTACTTTCACCACTGATGTAAACCTGAGTGTATTTTAAATTATCGTCATAGGCAAAGCCGTATTTTACGAGTAACATTTTGTCAATTATTATAAGAAAGAATGTTATCAATATAATAACGATTGTGATAAGAATTTTTCTTTTGTTTTTCCCACTATAATTTAGTTTTAAAAGTTCTAAAAGATTGTTTTCAGATTCTTTTTTTATATCTTTTTCTTTGATTTTCTCACCAGCAAAAAGTTCATTTAAAGAAATACCTAAAATATTGCATAGATCTTGCATAATTGAAATATCAGGCATACTTCTTCCGTTTTCCCACTTACTGACAGCTTTATAGGATACATTTAATTTTTCTCCGAGTTCTGCTTGGGTTAAATTTTTTTCTTTTCGGCTCCTTGCAATAAACCTACCTATTTTTTCTTGATTCATAGTCTTCTCTCCTTTTGACTACATTATAAAACAGTTTTTATTTTTTTGAACACCTACTGGTGGTAGAGTTTTATTAAATAAGATTTTTTCTATTAAGTATATTATACTACTTGTTTAAATTAGGTAAAGTATATGCATAATATTATAGAAAAAACATATAATAGTATTGATATTATATTGAAAACGTATTGACATATTTTTTTGAGTGTGTTAATATGTTGATAGAAAAGGAGATGGTTAATATGGCTTCTAATGCAATTAATATGAGCTTTAGGGTTGATAAAAATTTAAAAAAGCAAGCTGATGAATTATTTAAAAAATTAGGTTTAAATACAAGTGTGGCTTTAAATATGTTTTTAACTCAAAGTGTAAGAGAACAAAGTATTCCATTTGTTCCAACGATGAATGTTCCAAACGAAAAACTTTTAACTGCCTTAAAAGAAGTTCAAGATATTGAAGATGGAAAAATTAGTGCAAAACGCTACAAAACATTTGAAGAAGCATTAAAGGATATTGATTAATGAAATACGAAATTATCCTTACTTCCGTTTTCAAAAAAGAATTAAAGCAAATTAAAAAAAGACACAAAGATTTAGAAAAATTAACTAAAGTTGTTAATGATCTTGCAAATGATGTAATTTTAGATGCAAAATATAAGGACCATGCTTTGGTTAATAGTCCAAGATTTATGGGATGTAGAGAATGTCATATCGAACCTGATTGGCTACTTGTGTACAAAAAAAGTAAAAATGATTTAATTTTATTTCTTATCGAGACAGGTACTCATAGTGATTTATTTTAATAAAACGAAAACTTGATTAAAATGATTTAATTGAGTTTTTTTGTTTCTTCCAATATAGTAATTGCCATAATTATCCTTTTATTGATTTTGGTGTTTATAATACTATTTAAATAGAAAAAACCACCTAACTCATCCGATGAATTAGGTGGACACCTATTATGTGGCCCATCCAACATTCGAGTATTGGATGTTCCTTTTTTATTTTATGAGATTTCTCTCATCTATATACATTTTATCATATTTTTAATTTTATGACAAATGATTGTTTTAATGTTAACATTTTAAATATATTAATGATTTGTGCTTAATCAACAGATTTCAATGCTTCAATCATATCAACATCTATAAGCTTTTTATTAACATAAAATTTTAAAGCGAGTGTTACAACATTTATGACAACAAATGATATTATGTAAGCGCCAATCCATATTGATGGATCAAACATGACTTCATCAGGTGGAACTACATTTAAAATATAGGTGTGAAGGAATATACCAAATAACCATCCAACAATAATACCTATTTGTGATAATATTATTGTTTCTTTATAAATATACATTGTAACTTCTTTATCTCTAAATCCTAACACTTTAATGGTAGATAATTCTCTTATTCTTTCGGCAACATTTATATTGGTTAAGTTGAACAAAATAACAACAGTTAATAGAGATGCTAATACGATTAAAACTACCATGATTTTATTTAATGATTTAACTATTGCATTTACTAGATTATACATAGAGGTGTTTTGAACGATGCCTTTTACTCCAGATAATTTCATAAACTTTGCGCTTATTTCTTGAGTGTTTTCCATACTGCCATCATTTAATATAAGCATATAAGCATTAGATTTGAAGTTTTCATTATATATTTTTTGATAAACTTCTTTATTCATGAATATAAAGTGTCCAGCATACATTTCACATATGCCAGAAATTTTTACTTTATGGGTATTTCCTTTACTATCTTCAAAGGTGAATGTGTCTCCTTTTTTTAGATTGACTGAAGTTGCGAGTCTTTCTGATATTACGATACCATCATCTAAAGTAATTGACTTTTTACCTTTTCTAGTGTGCAGGTCTATATAATTTTGAAAATTATCTTCCACTTTAGGAACTATTAAGTTAATTTCTTGTTTATCCTTTTTTTCACCGATTTCTTTATAGACTGTTTCATAGTATACACTTTTTTTGTCTTTTATATCTTCATTATTAAGTAATTTATTGATTTTTTCTTTTTCAGAGCTTTGAATATTGCTTTCTAAGGCAACAATGGCATCATATTTGATTATTTCTTTGAACTGTTTATCATTAATTATGGATATTGAATATTGAACAGAAAAACCAGTAAATAATATAGCACTTGCGCCAGCTACACCAAATATTGTCATGAACATTCTTTTTTTATAACGGAAAATATTTCTAGCGGTAACTTTTTTAGTAAAGTTTAATTTATTCCATAATGGTTTTATTTTTTCTAGTAATATTTTGGAACTAGCAGTAGGTGCTTTTGGCAATAGTAGATCAGCGGTCTTTTCTTTTAATGTGCTTTTAACAGAGATATAGGCTGGAATGACACTGCATAGCATTGATAGAATGAATGCTAAAATGGTTTCTTTTAAATAGAAATGTATTTCGATGGTTGGAATGGTAAAATTATTACCATAGGCATTATAGACGATATATGGAAGCAGAATATGACCGGTGGTTACACCAATTAGTGTGCCTAGGCTTGCAGATATGAATCCATAAATAACAAATTTTTTTACAATATCTTTATCTTGATATCCCAATGCTTTTAATGTTCCGATATTAATTCGCTCTTCAGAGGCAAATCTAGTCATGGTTGTAAGAGTTACTAAGGCAGCAACAAAGTACATAAATAGTGGAAACACTTTGGCTAGCGAATCAATTATATAAGATACTGTTTCATATATATCATAACCTTCTCCGCCAGGGACTTCTCTACGATTATATACTTCATATATTGGACTTTCTAGGTTTGCAAATTCTATTAAGGTTTGGTTTAATTGTTTTTCACCTTCATTTATCTTTGATGTCGCCTCTGGAAGAGCGTTATTATATTGGCTTAATTTTTCATAATACTCTGTTTCTTTTGCCTTTAGTGTTTTTTTAGCTTTTTTTAATTGTTCTAGACCATTTTTATATTCTATATTTTTTTGGTTTAATTCTGTTTGAAAATTGCTAATTTTATTATCTGCCTTTTGAATTTGTATTAAGGAATTATTATATATTTGCTTGCTTTTTTCATATTCATATTTGGCTTTTTCTAGTTTTTTATATGAGGTTTCATAAGTTTGCTTTTGAATGTTTAATTCTGTTTTAGCTTGCGTTAATTCTATTTTACTTTTTTCAAGTGCTTTTTGTAATTCATCTAATTCTATTTCTTTTTTGGTGATGTTATTTAGTTTTTCGTTAATTTTTGGAAGTTCTATGTTATATGTGTTTTCGATGAATGTGCTATATTCATTTTCTATATTTGTCAGATTAGTTTTTAAATCATTTAACTTGTTTGTATAGTTTTGCCATTCTTCTTCACTAAGATTAGGATCTTTTAAAATTTCTTCTATTTTGGTAATTTCTTCTTTTGATGTTTGAATAGTATTTTCATAATCTATTTTTTGATTTTCTAATGTTAGTTTTTTTGTTTCTAATTCTTGTTTGACATTTTTTAACTCTTCTTTTTTTGTTTCAAGTTCTTGAGTTTGATTATTTAATTCTGTTTCTTTGGTTGAGATTTGACTTTCCTTAATATCTAAAGTGTCTTTAAATGAAGATAAGGTGTGCTCGTTTTGTTTTATTTGAGAGCTTGCATTTTCTAATTTTTGGCTAAAGTCATTTAACTCATTTTTCTTGCTATTTAGTTCACTTTTTTGTGCATTAAGGTTTCTTTGGGCGGTGTTTAACGTTTGACCGTTACTATTTAATTTATTTTCGTTTGTTTTGATAAGATTTTTTGAATTATTAATTTGAATTTGAGCTTGATCTAACAAGTTTTTTGAACTTGATAATTGTTCTTTGGCATCATCGAGCGTTTTTTTAGCATCTTTTATTCCACTATTATATTCTGTTTTTATTAAATTAAATCTAGTTTCTTTACTATCTTTGAGTAAATTTTCTAACTGTTTTTTATGAATAGTTACTTTTTTATTATATTCTTCGCTGTAAGGATCTAATTTATTTGTGTCTTCAAAAGTTAATTTGGTCATCATATATACTTTTGAATCAAATACAGATGGATTTATAACACCATAGAAATCCAGAGTTCCTGTCCCAACTGTGGTTTCTCCCCTATTTAAAGAAGATAATATTTCGGGTGATTTAATAAAACCAGTAATTTTAAAGGTGTGTTTTTTTAAAGTGGTTGTTTCGTTTTCAGTAAAGGTTATAGTGTCACCTATTTTATAATTTTCTTTGTTTTTAACATCAATAGATATTTCATTATCTTTTTCTGGCAAGCGGCCACTTTCTAGCTCATATTTAGAGACATTTTGGGTTTTTGAAAATAATCTAAAACTTTTATTTGTTCCTTTAACGGTAACATCTTTTAAGTAGATATATTCTACTTCTTTTAATTTACCGGCTTTTTCAATTTGTTTTATTTCTGTTTGATCTATGCCATAATCACTAGTTATAGTTATATCTGCTGTATTATATTTTTGAAAATAGTTAGTTCCTGTGACCCTCATGTCTGGTCCAGTTATAGATAAACCTGTTAGAGCAAAAGACCCTAGAGCGATTAAAAGCATAATGGAGATAAATCTTCCCCATGAATGAGTGATTGATTTTCTTATGTCTTTATTTAATGCTTTTTTCTTCATTTTTCTCACCTACCATTCGATTTCTTCTACTGGTTTTGGATTTTTATTGATGACTATTTTTTCTGCGGTACCATTTTTAAAATGAATTACTTTATCAGCCATGGGAGCGATAGCGCCATTATGGGTAATTATAATTACAGTCATACCATTTTTTCGGCAAGTGTCTTGCAGCAATTTTAGTATTTGTTTTCCTGTTTTATAATCTAAAGCTCCAGTTGGTTCATCACAAAGTAATATTTTGGGATTTTTGGCTATGGCTCTGGCGATAGCGACACGTTGTTGTTCACCACCTGAAAGCTGAGATGGAAAGTTATTTTTTCTATCTTTTAGTCCAACACTATCAAGAACTTTATCAACATTTAATGGGTTTTTGGAAATTTGGGTGGCTAGTTCAACATTTTCTTTAGCTGTTAAGTTTTGAACTAGATTATAAAATTGAAATACAAAGCCAATGTCATCTCGCCGATATTCTGTGAGGTCGGTTCTAGTGTATGTACTTATGTCTTTTTCATCGATTAGTACTGTGCCTCTAGTGACAAAATCCATACCGCCTAGAATATTTAAGGCAGTGGTCTTTCCCGCACCACTAGGTCCAACTATAACGACAAGCTCTCCTTTTTCTATTTCAAAGCTAGCGTTATTTAGTGCTTTTATTGTTATATTTCCTGTTTTATATTCTTTTGAAACTTTATCAAATTTTATATATGCCATTTTTTCCCTCCTTAATTTAGCTACGTCAAGTAATTATATACGTTTTTTTTATTTTTTAGTAGAGCAAAAACTTGTTCAGTGTTAAAATTTTGACAAATTATTTATGGTTGTTAAAATGGATGGCGTGATGTATAATAAGGAGCAAGAGGTGGAATATGAAGGTTAAGTGTTTAAATAATTCTTCAAAAAAAACTAAGGAAATGATTAGAAAAGAGTTTGCTAATTTGTTAGCTGAGAAAAAAGAATTCAATAAAGTTACAGTAACTGAACTTGTAAAAAATATTGGTATTACTAGAGGAAGTTTTTATTCTCACTATGATAGTTTAGATGAGGTAGCAAAAGAATTTCAAAATGAGGCTTTGGATGTTTTGAGGGAAGATATTAATTCTATTTCTGATATTGAGTATTTTTTGGATAAGATTAATTTGTTTTTGAAGGAAAATAATAATCTTTACTCATCAGTTTTAAAAACTAATGATGCAATGATTTTTATGGAGAGATTAAATAAACTTGCTAATGCAAAATTGATGGAAATATTAAGTAGTAAATATACTTATAAAGATCTTGCTTTAGATGTTTCCGTATTTGTAGATGGAATTGTTAATTTATATATTAAGTATTTTAGAGGTGAAATTGATTTTAATTTAGATGAAATAAACGATTATTCTAAAAAGTTGTTTAAGACAATTTTTAAAGCAAAAGACCTATCTTAATTATTTAAAATAGGTCTTTATAATTTAACGAGATGTGATAATTTATATTGTGCTTTATATAACGGTTTGTTATACTTATATAGGGGATATTCAATAGTTGGGTGGTTGCCACTTTTCTTTTTAAAAGAAAGGGGGCGATATGATGAACAAGAAAGATTTTTTAATTCTTTCTTTGATTCTTCTTATTTTCTCACTTGTATTTTTACTAATTATAGTACTAATATAAAAGAAAGCCACCTAACTCATCCAATGAATTAGGTGGGAAACCATTTTGTGGCCCATCCAACGTGGAATTATTGAATGTTCCTTTTTTATTTTATGAGATTTCTCTCATCTATATACATTGTAGCACACTTTTAACTTTATGGCAATTATATATCTTCCATCTTATGCATATTGGTTTTAGGGAAAGTGATAGTGATTTTTGTATATTCGTTTTCTTTAGAAGATATTTCAAAAGTTAAACCTAATTTGTCAGACAGTTTTTTAGCAAGATATAGTCCCATGCCGGTTGAACTTTCTTTTTTTCTATTGCCTCCAGTAAATCCTTTTTCAAACACGCGGTATAAATCACTTTCAGAAATACCTACCCCATTATCTTTGATAGAAAGAATAATATTGTTTTTATTTTCTTTTCCTGTTATTTCAATTTGTTTATCTTTTTTATCTAGATATTTAATAGAGTTTTGGATGATTTGAGATATTATGAAATGAAGCCATTTTTCATCGGTATAAACTTTATATATTAAATCTTTGGTGATTATTTTAATTTTGTTTGAAAGTAAATAGTTTTTATAGTCCATGATAACTGGATGAATTAAATCTTCTAGGGTTATACTTTTGATAAAATAATCTTTTTCGGTGGAGTCACTTCTCGCATAGAAAAGTGCTTGCTCGACTTTTGAATTTATCTTATCTAGCTCTTCTATCAGTTCTGGATTATTATCAACCGATAGATAAAGAGCCGATATTGGGGTTTTAATGTCATGAACAAAACTTTCTATATATTCTTCAAAGTCTAGTTTTTCTTTTTCTAAGTTACTTATTTTATCATTCATGGCTTTAGTGGCTTCTTTTAAAGCATAGTAATAGGCTTTACTTGTGAGACTTTGCGGTTTTGGCAAGACTTCTGAAATATAGTATTTTTCATCTAGGTCGCTAGTTAATTTGATTATTTTATTATAACTCGTTTTAATTTTATGGAAATCCACTATTAAATAAATGAAAGTATATAAAATTAAGAGGCAGGCAAATAGTAAGATGAAAGGAATTTCTACTTTAAAAACTAGCAAAAATAGACTGATTAAGAAAATAAAGGTTAGCTGAAACAGAATAAAGAATATCTTTTCTTCTAAGTAGTTTTTTAATTTCATAGGCGGTACCCCTTCCCTCTTACGGTTTTGATTAAATTATTTATCCCAATTTCTTTGGCTTTACTCCTAAGTCTATTTATATTGACAATTAAAATACTTTCGTCTAAATAATATTTGTCATTCCAAAGGTGTTCTAAAAGTTCTTCTTTGGTAATAATGCGATCTATTTCTGTAAAGAAATAATATAGAATTCTAAATTCATTACGGGTTAGTTCAATTTCTTTCTCTTGATATTTTAAAATGGAGAGATGGAGATCTAAGGTGCATCCGTTTTTTGTTATTTCCTTATAGTTTATGGGGTTATTATTTTTAATGGCTCTTTTGATTTTTTCTAATAGTATGGCTTTATTATAAGGTTTGACAATGAAGTCAATGCCACCTGATTTGATGCTTAAGAGTTCATCTTTATCGGTATTACGGCTAGTGACAAAGATTACTGGCGTATTACTTTCTTTTTTTATTTTTTTACATATTTCAAAGCCACTCTCGCAAGGCAGGTTGATGTCAAGTAAAATTAAGTCGGCTTTGATTTCTTTTAATGTTTGAATGACATTTTCAAAGTCATCTATTAATATTGTTTGATAACCTTCTTTTTCTAAAAGTATGGATAGTTTTTTTCTAATGATTATATCGTCTTCAACAATTATGATTTTCATTTTTTTCACCCCCAATATTATAGCAAAAACGAGTTAGAATGGTAAACTAACTCTTTTGGATATTTCTTTTATAGCCAAAGTATGTTCCGATGAAATATATTAAGTAAATGATTAAAAATATGATTAGACTACCAAAGAAATAAATTAGGTATGTATAGTCGCTTGTTAAAAGATATTTATATATTTTGTTTATGGAATAGATGGTTCCAAAGCTGATGATTATCGGATAGATAACTGGTATGGCGAATGTGATGTAAAGTTGTTTTCTGACTGTTTTGTATAGATTTTCTTCTTTGATGCCTAACCTACTTAAAACTTGATAGCGGTATTTATATTTTGTACTTTCACTTAAAGAGATTATAGCTAGAATTGTACCGGCTGTGGCGGAAAATATGAAGGCCATATAAATACAGATGGCGGAAATCATGGCTGTCATGATGTTCGCACTTTCGATTGATGTTCCTCTGACAGATATGCGGTATGTTTCACAGCTTTTGGTCGCACCGTTTGTTTCACATAAAATATCTTTCATTTGGTTTATGATTTTATTTTCGAGGTCACTTGTGGTTTCTTCTTTGGTATCTACTGACAAAAATGTTTCATAAGTGTCTAGTCCTACAACGTTTATATCTGGCACGATGATGGTATGTCCTTCGTTAGATAGTCCATAGAAGAAAAGATTATTTGTGACATCTTTTTGATTTAATTTTGAACCGTTTTCTAAAGTGATGGTTTTAATATCTTTTTCATCTTTTAAATAGTTTAATGATGTTTCTATTACTAGTAAATATTCATTATCATTTAAAGTAACGGTAGGTTTGCCTTTCATTTCAAGGAGTTTATTATAATCACTTAGTTTGATAATTCTATCAGCGGGGTTACTTTTATAATTGTGGGCTGGAAGTAATTTATCGATGTTGGAATTTGAATCTAGATAAATATCGTATTCTACACTATTTAGAATGTGGTAATCTTCTTTAATTACTTCTAAATATTTTTGGGCATTTTCTTTAGTACCTGCCATGATAGATACATCAAAAGGTGTGGACGTTTCAATTGAATAATCATAGACACCTTTATTTAAACTCGATAAGTTAAGAGATAATAAGGTGAACATGATTAGTAGTCCGAGTGTGCCTAAGGTAAAGCCCATAGTTCGCATTTTAGATGAGAAAGTTCTTGCGACAAAAAGATTATCTTTAGTGTATTTTAGCTTTTTATTTTTTAATACGAGTGACAAGAGAAAGTCAGAGATGCTGAACATAAAGCCATACATACTGATGATGAATAAGATAATACCTAAAAGTAGATATGTTAAGACGGAACCTTCGTATGCTAGGGTTAAGTCGAATCTGGAATTCCAAATTATAAAAGCGAGTATTCCAAGAAGTAAACTTAGGATGAAAATGATTGTACGGTGTTTTTTAGTTTTGATGGCTTTCTCTTCGTTTTGTTTTTCTAAATATAGTAAATCATAGATGCTTATCTTTTTTATTCGGCGATATGCGATGAATAAGACAAGCGCATAAATGATAAGGAAATACACGATTAAAAGAATAAAAGACATTAGATTAAATTCAATGAATATGGTTTGCGGTAAATTTAGTATATGGATGATAATCAGCGAGATAAACTGACTCATGATAAAGCCTATTGGAATTGATAAAACTAAGGCAATTAAACCTAGAAAAATATTTTCAAGTAAAAACATTTGGGTAATTTTTTTCTTTTTGATGCCTAAAAGCATATAGGTTCCAAATTCTTTACTGCGTTTTTCAAACATGAATTTGATCGTATAGTTGATTAAAAAGCATATTACAAAGATGACTATTATATTAACAAAGATAATTGCCTGTTTGAAGGAATTCATTCCATCTGAGATACTGTTGACGGCATCAGACCAAGATACTAAGTTTAAGGCATAAGTTAGTGAAAGCGCGAGAGTTATTGTAATCATATAAATTATATAATCTTTCACACTTCGTTTGACATTTCTTAAGGCTAGTTTATTTAACATACAGCACTATCCTTTCACGTTTCTTTTAAAGCCAAAGTATGTGGCCATAAAGTAAATTATATAAATTATTAAGAAAATTATTAAGTTTGTTAAGAAGTATCCAAGGTAAGTTAAATCGCTTGTTAGAGCAATTTTGAAAATTTTGTTCATGGACGCTATGGCTGAGTAACTGATTATTATTGGATATAATAGTGGGAAGATGAAGAAAATGGATAACTGTTTGAATATTGTCTTGTTTATGTTTTCGTTTTTAATGCCTAGTCTACTTAGGACTTTATAACGGTATTTGTGTTTAGCGCTATCGCTTAATGATTGGATAGCTAATATGGTTCCGACAATGGCGATGAAGATAAAGGCGATATAAAAGCAGACAAATGAGGTTATGGTTATAAAACCATTGTTGTTGGCTTTTTCTTGACCTCTAACTGTTATGTTGGCCAGTGAATAACATATTGTTTCGCCATCTACGGTTTCTTCACAGATGTCTGGTGCGATATAGCTTGTTAGTTCTTTAGCAAATTTTTCGGTTGTCTCTTCTTTGGTATTAACAATTAACCTTGTCTCTTCGATGGTTAATCCACTAATTGCTTCATCAGGTACAACTATCACAAAGCCGTAGCCCATACCCCAGGCATATGTATAACCTTCAGATTTTATTTCTTTTAGTTTTAAGGTTTTGCCATTGGCTAAAGTTATGTGTGATATTTCTTTTTTATCTTCGAGGTTATCTTTTAATTCTTTGGTGATGTGGAGTAAGTATTCATCATCTTTTAGGGTAACCTTTTTATCTCCTTTTAATTCCAATAATTTATTGTAATCACTTAATTTGATTACTTGATCTGTTTTTCTCCAACCACGTTCTTCATTTAAGAGTTTGCCTATATTATTGTTTGGTTCACTATAGCCATGATAGATGAGCTTATCTTTGGTGGTGTAGTTATCTTCTATTATTTTTAAGTATTCTTTGATGTCTTTTTCATCTGCATGAATAGAAATGTCATAAGGGGATGAGAGTTCTAACTGATAGTCAAACATTCCTTTAAATAAACTTGAGAGATTTAAAGAGATGAGTGTTAGGGTTATGAGGACTGTTAAAGTTCCTAAGGTAAAGCTCATAGTTTTTACTTTTGATGAGAATGTTCTTGCAACAAACAAATTATCTTTAGTATATTTTAGTTTTTTATTTTTTAAGACTATATTTAAGATAAAATCAGATAGCGTTATTATTACACCATATATACTGATGATGATTAAAATGATACATATTAGTATCATACTCATAGATGGTTCTACACCAACTCTGGTGAATTCTTTATCAAACAAAATTAAAGCTGTGATACCTAATATTAAAGATAAAATAAATATTATATTTCTTATTTCGAGGTTTTTATTTTTCTTTTTTTCGTTTTGTTTTTCAAAGTAGATTAAGTCGTATATTTTCATTTTCTTTATTCTTCTTCTTGCGAAGAAAAGGGCTATAAGATAGATGAAAAGAAAATAGACAAATAATATTAATACAGCTTCTATATTAAAGGTTATTTTTACAATATGATTTAGTTCAAAAAGACTTGTGATTATAAAGGACATGAACAGGCTAAAGATATATCCGATCGGAAGTGATATTAATAGTGAAAAGAAACCTAAAATTATATTTTCTAAGGTGAATAGATTGGATATTTTATTTTTCTTGATACCTAAAATCATATAGGTTCCGAATTCTTTACTTCTTTTGGCGAACATGAATTTAATGGTATAGTTAATTAAGAAGCAGACTGCTAAAACTATAAGGGTGTTTACGAAATACATGACTAGTTTAAAATTGTTCATGACTTCAGATAGTTCTAAAACTTCTTTGGAATTACCTACTAAGTTAAATGCAAAGATGAGGGAGAATGCAATTGTGACAGTTATTAGATAAATAACATAGTCTTTCATGCTCCTTTTGACATTTCTTAAAGCGAGTTTACTTAACACTACCCTCATCTCCTCCAAGTAGAGTGAGAACATCGATTATTTCATCAAAGAATTCTTTTCTGGTTTTGTTTGCTCTGATTATTTCGTTAAATATTTTGCCATCTTTTAAAAATAATACTCTTTTACAGAAAGATGCACTGAAAGAATCGTGAGTTACCATTAGGATGGTGGCTTTTAAGTTTTTGTTCATATCTTCCATTGTTTCTAAAAGCATTCTTGATGATTTGGAGTCTAGTGCGCCTGTTGGTTCATCGGCTAATATTAATTTTGGTTGGTTGATTAAGGCTCTTGCGCAAGCACATCTTTGTTTTTGTCCACCACTAACTTCATATGGAAATTTATTTAAAACATCTTTGATACCTAATTTACTAGCAATATTTTCAACTCTTTCGTCGACTTTGTTTGGATCTTCATTATTTATTATTAAGGATAATGAAATGTTTTCTTCAATACTTAATGTGTCTAATAGGTTAAAATCTTGAAAGATGAAACCTAAGTTTTCTTTTCTAAAATCGGCCATATCATCTTCTTTAATTTTGGTAATGTCTTTATCTCCAACATATATATGACCGCTGGTAACATTGTCAATAGTAGAAATACAGTTTAGCAAGGTTGTTTTACCACTGCCGCTTGCTCCCATGATGGCAACAAACTCTCCTTCTTTAACTTCAAATGAAATGCCATCGACAGCTTTGGTGATATTTGTACTAGCACTATAATATTTTTTTACATTTTCTAATTTTAAAACTTCGTTCATAATATTTCCTTTCTTTCTTTGAAACGGGATGTTTGCTTTATGACTGTAATAATGATAATTATAGGAATGATGGCGATAAAGAGAATGATTTGTAATATTATGCCAAAAATCAAGAAAATCATGTCTTTTATTTTCTGCATGTCTATTTCCCCTCCCGTTTATTAAATTATAGCAAACAAAAACTGTAAGTAACATTACAGTTTTGTTATATTTCTATTTAGAATTTTATTTTAACAAAATGTGATAAAATATTGTTGTAATTAGTGTCATGGTTTGTTATACTTATATCAAGGAACATTCAATAGTTGGGTGGTTGCCACTTTTCTTTTTTTAAGAAAGGAGGCGATATAATGAACAAGAAAGATTTTTTAATTTTATCTTTAGTAATTATTATCTTCCTTTTATTATTAATACTATTAGTAGTACTAATATAAAAGAATACCACCTAACTCATCCAATGATTTAGGTGGAACCAATCTTGTTTGGCAACATCCAACATGGAAGTATTGAATGTTCCTTTTTATTATATGAGATTTCTCTCATCTATATACATTTTATCATAGTTTTATATTTATGACAAGCAGCCATTTTTTAACAAAATGTGATAAAATATCGTTGTAATTAGTGTCATGGTTTGTTATACTTATATCAAGGAACATTCAATAGTTGGGTGGTTGCCACTTTTCTTTTTTAAGAAAGGAGGCGATATGATGAACAAGAAAGATTTTTTAATTCTTTCTTTGGTCCTTCTTATTTTCCTACTTGTATTTTTACTATTTATAGTATTAATATAAAAGAAAACCACCTAACACATCTGTGATTAGGTGAAGTCAAAAATATTGGCAACATCCAACATGGAAGTATTGAATGTTCCTTTTTATTATATGAGATTTCTCTCATCTATATACATTTTATCATAGTTTTATATTTATGACAAGCAGCCATTTTTTAACATAAAGTAATAAAATATCATTGTAATTGGTGTCATGGTTTGTTATACTTATATGTAAGGAATGTTCAATAGTTGGGCGCAGCCTCTACTCTTTCACAAAGAATGGAGGTGGTGTTTATGACTAAAAGAGATAACTATTTCTTTTGCATAATCCTCCTTCTATTTATTTTAGTATTTACTTTACTATTTAAATAGAAAGGCGCCTAACTCATCAGCGATGATTTAGGCGCATACTCAAAATGGTTGCGTTCAACATTGCGTATTGAACATTCCTTTTTATTATATGAGATTTCTCTCATCTATATACATTTTATCATAGTTTTGTATTTATGACAAATAATTTATTCTTTGTTTTTTATTTTATCAAAATATATATCACCACTATTTTGATGTTTGGTTTTAATAGCTTCTATAAATTTTTCTTTACTAGTTTCATTAAAACCACTGAAAGAAACATCTCCTATAACTGTATAAGGAACTCCTTTAGCTTCTTCTCCTAAAGCAGCAGCGAATCTATTCATAATTTCAGCATTTTCTTGGTTTTCCCAAACTTCATAAGTATATAAATTGTAATAATCACCATACTC
>CALVRI010000002.1 GCA_944358525.1 uncultured Bacilli bacterium
AAATGATGTTACTATTAAATCTTTTATTCCTAAATCTATACCGATTATACTTGTTGGAATAATGGCCGGTCTTATTAGTTCTTCTTCGATTAGAACACTTACATAATATTTACCGGCATCTTTTTTAATAACAGCACTTTTAATCTCACCAGGTATTACTTCTTTATTTCTATATCCTCTTATCTTTACTTCTTTTAATTTTGGTAAGGTAATTGTCTTATTTTTTAAATCTAGTTTTATACTATTATAATTATTTTCTTTATAACTACTTTTTATATTATTAGTTTTATAACTTTCATGTACTCCTTTTGCTTTAAATCTAGGGTAGCCGTTTCCATTAAAAAATCTTTTATAAGCATCTTCTAAATTAAATAGACTATTTCTTAAAGCGCAGCTATCTACTTCTTTTAAAAATGGATATTCTTTAGAAAGTGATGGTATTAATTTTATTTGGTCATAAGCGGATTTACTTTTGCCAGTTTCTTTATATTCTTTAATTTTATCATCTAAGAAATGATTATATATAAATCTAGAGCAGCCAATTGTTTTATTAATTAATTCTTCTTGCTTTTCAGTTGGATACATTCTAAATACGTAACCTTTTAGTATTTGCATACCATCACCTTCTATCATTATTGCAATCAATATATCACGAATAGTTATATTTGTAAATAACTTTTTGCAAATTTTTACCTTTTACAAAGCAAATTCCTAGTATATTAAAAAGGAGAAGCCGCTTTATACTTATCTCCTTATTTATTATTATACATTGTACGAATCAATATTTTTTTGTTAGGGTTTTTCTCTTTTGGCATTTGACATTCAAGAGCAGTTATACCAGCTGTGCCTAAAATGATGCCAGCACAAAATATGTTTGCATCTTTACTTAGTACACCTGTTCCGACAGTTATAATTCCTGAAAATGTGGCTATTTTACCACCTATATTTAATTTTTTATCCATGTATTTCTTCCTTTCTTTTAGCATATATTACATCGTATGTTTTTCCATCTTCGATGATTACTTCTTTATATATATAATAGTTTTTTTCTTTTAAGAATTCTTTTAATTCATTGATGTTTGTGTGGCTAGATAATATTAAATCATTAGTAATATTAAAATTTAATATTTTAATTATGTTTTTAGTTCCCATACCACTTATAACAATTGTTTCATTATTTAATTTTATATTATTTAATCCATCATTAGTTATAGCTTTAATATTAGCTTTATATTTTTTTGCATTCTCAACAGCAGTTTTTGTACAATATTTAGATTTATCGATTGCTAAACATTGACAATTTTTATATATATTTAAATAGATGTCTAAAAAGGCGTGGTCTGCACCAACGTCTATTATCTTACTATTTGGGTTAATTAAATCACTAATGGCTTGCAATCTTCTAGAAAGTTTCATTTAATCACCCAAGTAATCTTTTAACTTTCTACTTCTTGATGGGTGACGTAATTTACGTAAAGCTTTTGCTTCTATTTGTCTGATACGTTCACGAGTGACACCAAATAATTGTCCTACTTCTTCTAAAGTTCTAGGTCTACCATCTTCTAGACCAAATCTTAATCTAATAACTTTTTCTTCTCTTTCAGTTAAAGTAAGTAATACTTCTGAAATTTCATCTTTTAATAGTTCATTAACAGCAAAGTCTTCTGGGCTCATGTTAGTTTCATCTGGAATAAAATCACCTAAATGAGAATCATCTTCTTCTCCTATTGGTATTTCTAAACTAACTGGTTCTTGTGATATTTTGTAAATATCTCTAATTTTATCAACACTAGTTCCCATTTTTTTAGCAAGTTCTTCTTCGGTTGGTTCTCTATTTAATTCTAATGTTAGCTGTCTTTCTACTCTAGCTAATTTATTAATAGTTTCAACCATATGAACTGGCACTCTGATTGTTCTTGCTTGATCTGCTATAGCTCTTGTGATTGCTTGTCTAATCCACCAGGTTGCATATGTAGAAAATTTGTATCCTTTTGTTACATCAAATTTTTCAACGGCTTTCATTAATCCAATATTACCTTCTTGAATTAAATCTAGAAATAACATTCCTCTTCCAACATATCTTTTAGCAATACTGACAACTAGACGCAAGTTGGCTTCGGCTAAAGTAGCTTTAGCTTCTTCATCTCCTTGAGTTATTCTATCAGCTAGTTCTAATTCTTCTTCGGTTGTTAACAATTTAATTTGTCCAATTTCTTTTAAGTACATTCTAACCGGATCATTAATCGTTAAATCTTTAGTTAATAATTCGTTACTTGTAGTACTTGGATCTTCGTCTCCCTCTTCGTTTTCAGATATAACATCAATATGATTTTCATTTAAAGTATTATATAAATCATCTAATGAATCAGCATCTAATTCTAAACCTTTTAAATGTTCAGCAAGTTCTTCATAAGTGATATTGCCTTTTTTCTTTCCAAGATTAATTAATTCTTTTTTTCTTTCTTCAAAAGTTTTCATTTCTTCAAACATTAATTTACACTCCCTTTTTTTAATCCCACAATTTCCTCAGCTATTTTAGCTTTATCTAATGGGTCTGTCAAGTTTTTCATTTTATTTGTAAGTCTTTTAATTTCTTCTTTAATATTATAATCTCTAATTACATTAATATAATCATCAATTTCTTCCAAAGTATAAGTTTCTTTTGTGTTGGTTTTATTTATTTTATTAATTGTTTGCATAAGGTCTTCATCACACTCAATATAATCGATAAAATCAGCTTCGTTTATAAAACCGAAGTTTTTATAAAAAGCACTAATCTCTCTTGCAAGCATACGATATTCTTTATTTGGAATATATGTAACTTTATTATTATACATAGTTATAACTTCTGGACTTTTAAGCATATAATATATTAGAGAACTTTCGGCTTTTTCATATTTTGAAATTGAATCAGGTACTTCTATTTTTTTTAAAACTGGTTTTTTAAATTCTTTTGTTTCTAAATGATTTCTAATTAAACTTTCATCAATGTTCATCTCAGTAGCTACTTTTTTAATAGTTAATTCTTTTAAAATATCATCATCAATTTTATTTAATTCATCAATTAATTCACTAATATATTTAGCCCCATCTGCACTATTTGTTAAATCTTTACCAACTTTTAAATATGATAATTTAAAATCCATAATACTTATTGGATTATCAATTTTCCTTTGAAAAGTATCTTTTCCATATTTTTGAATGTATTCATCTGGATCTAAGTCATCTTCTAGCCTAATAACTTTTGGAGTAACCCCTATTTTTAAAAGTTCATTAGAACAAGCCATTGTAGCTTTAGCTCCGGCTTCATCCCCATCAAAACATAATATTACTTCTTTGGCCATTCTTTTTATTAAGTGGGCTTGGATATCGGTCACAGCAGTCCCCATTGTTGCGACAACGTTTTTAATACCGATAGTATAAGCTCTAATTACATCCATGAAACCTTCCATTATAATAATTTGATTTTTTTTCCTAGCATCATTTTTTGCTCTGTGATAATTATAAAGAAGTTCACCTTTTTTAAACATTTCAGTTTCTCTAGTGTTGAAGTATTTAGAGTTATCTTCCCTATTATATATTCTTCCACTATAAGCAACAGGATTGCCATCTAAATCATATAATGGAAACATTATTCTTTCATAAAACAAATCATAATATCCATAATCGTTTTTCCCAATTAACCCACTTTTTAAAGCATCTTCAGGTTTAAATTTTTGAATTAGTATTTTTGATAAATTATCTTTTTTTAGTGCTAGCCCTATTTGAAATTCTTTAATAGTTTCTTCGTTAATGTTTCTTTTTTTCAAATATTCTCTAGCTTCTTTTCCCTGTGCTGTATTTAAGTTATTTATGTAAAACTTTAAACTCAAATCATATATTTTGTGAAGTTCTGTATGATTTTGTTTTTTTTGAACTTTACCGATATTTATAGGTATACCACCCATATCAGCAACTTTTTTTACAGCTTCCATAAATGAAATGTTTTCATAATCCATGATAAATTTAAAAACGGTCCCTGTGGCTCCACACGAGAAACATTTGTAAATCTGTCTAGATGGGCTGACACTCATTGAAGGGTTAGTATCATCGTGAAATGGACAAACTCCAAAATAATTCTTACCTTTTGGAGTAAGTGGCATATAAGAGGAGATAACATCAACAATGTTAACACTATTTCTTATTTCATTAATTTTTTCTTGACTTAGTACATTCATGAAATTCCTCCCCTATATATTAATATACGATTTTTTTTAGCGATTTCCTTTTTTTTTCGAAAAAAAAGTGCAAAAAAGTATAATTTTTTGCAAAATTACATATATTATTCGTAAAAGAGGCGGTGTTATGACCTTAAAACGAATAAAGATGATTAGTGTATTTGGAATGTTTATTCTATGTTTTGTAACTCATTTTTTGTATAATTGGTTTCCAAATGCTTTATTTAGTATATTCTTTCCTGTTAATGAGAGTATTTGGGAACATATGAAGATGATGACTAGTAGTATTTTACTTTGGAGTGTTTTAGAATACTTTCTTTATAAAAAATATAGAATTAATCACAACAATTTTGCTTTAAGTATATTTTTAGAAATTACTTTATCGATTATAATATTTTTAATTATATATTTACCAATATATCATTTTACAGGATCTGTATTTATTTTAAATTTAATAGTTTTATTTATTAGTATATATTTTGTCAATATTATAAGTTATTATATATTAAATTTAAGACCATTACATAAAGAAATTTTAAGTATAATTGGAATTATTTTACTTTACATTATAATGGGAATTCTAACATATAGTCCACCAGAAAATTATATTTTTTTAGATACCGTTGAAAATAAATATGGAATAAATATCTATGAACTTTGAGTAAATATACTTGATATTTTTTTATGATAATTTAGTTGTTCGGCGGCTGTTAAATAGGCTTCTTCTTTTGTACATAAAGTATAAATAATATCACCCGGAATATATACTTTATATCCACCATCTTTATTCAAACCTATTTTATTATTAGTAATTAACTCCTCAACATATGGGGTGTTTTCATCGCCTACTTTGATGACAATATTATTAAGTTTTAAAGATTTATAAGGAGTAATTTTAAATAAGTGAAATTTATAGGAGGGTTTAATTTTTTTCTTTCTAGTTTCTATTTCCAATAATTCAATTGGAATGGTTGCATATTGTGATTTTGATGTCATTATACATCCCTCCGCTTTCTGTCTAGTTATTATATACAGCTTAAAATTTTTGTCAATTAGTTTCACATTAATTTCCAAAAAATGTCAGAATTTATTTTCTGACATTTACTTAATGTTATATTCTAACACTGACCGGTTGTTACCTGTGAAATTTTAGTTCCAGCAAACATATAGTCACTACTAATGACATTTTCCATACTCCAATTTAATCCAACGTAAACTACTTCTAAATTACTACTTAAATCAAACATATTATCCATATCAGTAACTTTTAAAGTGTCAAAATTACAAAGATTTAATTGAGTAATTCTTAAATCTTGAAACATATGTGACATATCAGTTACATTACTTGTATCAAAATTACTTACATCTAACGTTTGTAAAGACCTACATCCTACAAACATTTGCTCCATATTTATTACATGTGAAGTATTAAAATTATTAATATCTAAATTTAATAAATTATAATTATGATAAAACATCCAACTCATATTAGTTACATTTGATGTATCGAAACTACTTAAATCTATATTTTCCAAACTATGACATTCAGAAAACATTGCCAACATGTTGATAACATTAATTGTATTAAAATTTGATACATCAATATTAGTTGCTTTATTACACTGGTCAAACATAGAATGCATATTTAAGGTGTTTGAAGTATCTAAATGTTTTAAATCTATATTTGTAGCTTCAGCAAACTTATAAAACATATAGCTACTATCCTCATTAGCTATAACTCCAGCAGGCGCTCCTATATATAAATCATACTTTGTATTATCATTATTATTAGGGACAACCCAAGCCATAACTTCTCCTTTTTCCTTATCTTCTGATACATTCCAACTTTCTGTCGCATTACTAGGTACATTATTATTATCTAAAAAAGTGATTGATAATATATTTTGTTTATAAAAATCAGAATGAAAATCAGTCTGACTATTTTTATTCCAGGCTTGTATAACTCTTGTTTGCTCTTTAATATTACCTTTAGCTGTTATGCTTAAGTTAATACTAAAAGCTGCATATCCAACACACAAAAATAAAAGTAATAATAAACTTCCTATTATTAATATTTTATTTTGTTTTTTTCTTTTATGTCTTCCAATTTTTCTCATATTCTCACTCACTCTCATAAGCTACTATTACTAGTCTTTTATAATTTAATTATATTGAAGTTTCGGACTAGTGTCAATAGTCTTTTTGGCAAAAGGTTCACAATACATAGTACCATTATTTTGAGGTGGAATTATGGAGATAAAGGCTAGTAATTATAGAGCTAACGAGATACTTAGATTTATAAGGCAAAATTCAAATATGACACAAGAACAGCTTGCAAAAGCAATTGGCAAATCTAAAAATTGGGTTAAAAATAACGAACAAGGGTTGAATAGATATTTTTTTGAAGATTTAATGAAGGTTGCGAATATTTGCAATGTAGAAATTATTATTAAAGATAAAAAGTAAATAAAAGTCCAGAGGTTATCTGGACTATCTATATAAAACGCTAATGCATTAGCGGGCCTTAGTTAAGATGGTATGAGTCATTTAAAGTTTGACTGTACCATCTTTTTTGGTAAGTAAAATTTTACTATTTTAACTTTTTTAAAGTTTCTTGGTGGGGGTGACCATATACATTTTTCGGCCGAAATTTAAGATATCTTAGGAGATGATTTTTAAATATAATTTTTCTACTTTTAGTATATCCATTTTAGGCAAATTATATGTATCTAATAAATACTTTTTGCTTTATGCATCTCCCAATAATAATATATTCTTATCTTCTTCTTTTGTATAAATAATGAGACTATTAAGGTTTTTGTCTTATATGAAATTATTCTAAAATTAAAATTAGTAAAAAATATGTTATTTATTTTAAATGTTTTAGAAATTTAAATACATCTTTAAATTATTAATTCGTATTCTTTAGACAGTATTCTATTGTCACTACAATACTCCATAATATACTTATTATCTTTTTTACAAATAATTATACCAATTGTTGTGTTTTGATTATCTTTTTTTAAATGCTTATCAATATAATTCATATATATATCTATTTGACCAATATGTTCTTTTTTTAGCTGAGATATTTTAAGCTCAATTACAACATAACAATTAAAATCAATATTATATAAAAGTAGGTCAATATAATTATAACTAGTACCAATTTTTATTCTATATTCATTAGCAATAAAACAAAATGAGTTTCCAAGTTCCCTTAAGAAATTGACGATATCTTCCATTATAATTTTTTGTAGTATTTTCTCTGATATAACTTCGTAATGATTTATATTATTTATAATAATAGGATTTTTTACGAAGTCTTCGAGGTGGTTTTGTTCTTTACTTATTAACTTTAATTTTGTTTTATTATCAATTCTTTCATATTCTTTATTTTTTACTCTTTGTCTTAACTCTCTAACCGATAAGTTAAATTCTTCAGCAATTTTAATGTAATAATTAATTTGATTTATATCGAGCCAAATAATTTCACAATAATGAGAGAAAGTTAATTTGTCCGACAGTGTCGGACATTTTGAAAAAACTTCATAAAAATGTCTAATATATCTTAATCTACTTTGGGTATAACCTTTCCCAAATTCTTGTGTTAATTTTTCAGAATACTTTTTAATAATACTTTCACCATAACATTTACCAGCATCTGCAAGTAATTTTCCTATATTATAATATGTGTTTAAATCACTTTTATTTTTACTGTAATCTTTGACTTTTTTTGTAATTTCATTGTTTATAATTTGTTTTTTTATCTCATTATAATAATTCATTTTTACTCCTTTCTAATGCAAGTTTCTATTTGTAATGTTTCTTTAAATGTAAATTTGACACTTCCATTTAAATCAGTTCGATAAATCGTTGAATTAGATAATGTTTTCAGTACTCCTCTATTCGGGTGACCATAGGTATTATTTTTACCAACACTAATAATAGAATATTTAGGCTGAATGCTATTTACAAAGGATTTGGTGGTGCTTGAGGAACTACCATGATGAGCAACTTTTAAAATATCGATGTTTGGTAAATTATAATTTTGGGTTATTTCTTTTTCGGTCTTTTCGGTCGCATCTCCAGTTAATAAGATGTTTATACCATCTAGATTTGTATATATTATATTTGAATTATCATTTTCATCATCATAAATTTTATTATTTAAAAAAAGTAGCTTATAATTTTTGATATTTAAAGTTTGAATGTTGTTATAATACGGAATGTTTTTCTTTTTTAAAAGATTTATTAGTTCTAATTCTAATTCATTATAATTTCCCTCATTAAATATGACATTATCTACTTTGAAATTATTTATTAAGTTAATACTTTCACCCATATGATCTAAATCACCATGGGTGGTTATTAAATAATCTATTTGGTCTATACCTTCGGCTCTAAGATATGGAATCGTTGTATTATTTGCAAGGTCGTAATATTTTTTATCATCATATGATGGAATGCCACCAGTATCAATTAATATATTACCTTTATTATGTTTGAGTTTTATTAAAAAAGAGTCTCCTTGCCCAACATCAATCATGGTTAATGATGATACTGGATTTAAGTAATTAATGTTATGATGAATAATTAAAATTATAAATAATACTATAATGTAATTTTTACCTTCTTGCCAGTAATACAATATTAATGTTATTATTACATAATATATTATAAAAAAGAATATATTGATATGGCACAAGGTAAGATTTAATAGATCTATATTAGATATTTTTAAGGATACATTTTCCATGATAGTAATGGCATTTAATAAAACTATATCTAATGGTTTAAAGATAAATGTTATAAGAGCTAGAGGATAAATTAGAAAGGTTACTAAAGGGACAAAGTATAAGTTGATAAATGGAGATAAAAGATTTAATCTAAAGAAACTATTTATGATGATAGGTGCGGATGCAAAAAAGGCTATCAAGGAAATAACTAGAGTTTTAGAAAAAAAGTTTGGATACCTATTTATTATTTTTTTAAATAAAAGTAGAAAAAATGATACAGTAAAAGATAATGTAAAACCAAGACTATAGATAAAATATGGGTTTATGATTAAAAGTAGACACATAGTTATTACTAATAATGGCAAAGTATTTATTTTAAGTTCGAACTGTTTATTTATGGTTAAAATTATAAAGAAAATTGTAGCTCTTAAAATAGAAGCTTGAAAGTTAGTTATGAAAAGATAAAATAATAATATAAAAATTGTTAGTGTATATGATATGCTTTTAGAAAATATTTTGTTGAATAGAAAAAGTAAAATGGTGGCAAATAAAGTAATTTGAGCTCCAGATATTGCCAGTAAATGGGTAATACCATTGGTTTGATAACTTGTCTTAACTTCTTCGCTTATCTCGTCATCGTTACCTAAAACTAAAGCATTTAAATAATGTTTTGATTTATAATTTTGAATATGGTCATATAAACGGTTTTTGATTTGGTAATGAATGGGAATATTAGCATTTAAAATTTTAATGTTTGTGGCTGTAAATGTATAATTAATTTTTTCTGAAAGTAAATAGTTTTTATAATCGAACAAGTAAAAATTAGTATTATGAGATGGCTCATTCATTTTTCCTGTCGCATTTATTTCTAAACCTAATTTACAATTAAAGTTACCATAATAATTTATTAAAATGTTCTCTTCGGCATTTATTTTAAGGATAGTTTTATCTTTCATATTTTGACATTCATATATTTTTCCTGTGATTTTTGTTTGATTTATAGAATATTTACTTTTGGGTGGGTTATTAATATAGAAAATAACGTATAATGTCGTTAATGACAAAACAAATAAAACGATTAAGTTAAACGGTGATGTTATCTTTAATTTTTTCATAGACACTATCACCTATTCCAGAGACATTTTTAATGTCTTCGATGGTTTTGAAATTACCATTTTTATTTCGGTATTCGATGATAGCTTTGGCTTTTGTTTCACCAATGCCATCTAAAGTTTGTAAAGTTGTTTCATCAGCGGTGTTAATGTTTATTTTACCCATAGGTGTTTCAGCAGTATTTTCTTCTTTTTCATCTAATTTTGCCTTTTCATCTTCTTCAGTTATACAGGCATTATTACATGGTGGACAAACAATTTTATCTTCTTCCATCTTTTGGATTTCAGCTTTAGAGTAAACAATGATGACCATTTCATCTTCCAGTTTTTTACTTAAATTGATATTGCTAGTATCACTTATTTTAGTTAAACCTCCAGCTTTGTTTATAGCATCTATAACAGTATTATTACTTGTCAATTCATAAACACCTGGAGTATTTACTTCGCCTTTGACATCGACTAATACTGTTTCGTTTTTTGTTTTTTCTTCTTTTTCATCTTTTTTAGTTACTGTTTCATTTTTTTTGGTTTTTACTTCGCTTTCAGTTTCAAAACTATAAGTATCGTAAATAGTATATAGTGTGAAAAGTACAAAAATAATTATAAAGAGTTTTCCTTTGTGTTTTCTTACAAATTTCATTGTTTATCACCTCTATAAATTAACATACGACAAAAAAATAAAAATTCCTTTTTTATTTTGGAATTTTTATCTTTTTATTTTTAGATTCTATACATATTCTTTGAACAATAGCTAATGATGCGAGAAGTGATAAAACAAAACTACCACCATAACTTAAGAATGGAAGTGGTACTCCGGTTAATGGAATAAGGCCAAACATTCCACCCAAATTAATAAATATGTGAACAAATATATAACTTATCATACCAACACAGATATATCTTCCTCTTAAACTTGCAGCTTTAGCTCCAATAACAGCAATTCTATATAAAACTATACCATATAAGATAAAGATGAATATAGTTCTATATATACCATATTCCTCGGCAATTATGGCAAATGCTGAATCAGTATGAGGTTCTGGGATATATGAGTATTTTTGTTTACTTTTACCAATACCAAGTCCCCATAATCCTCCATCATTAATAGCAATATAACTATTACAAACTTGATATCCCCCATTTTCATAATTACCACAAGGATCTAAAAATGAAGTAAAACGACTAATACGGGCATCATTTAAGATATACCCTTGAACACTATACATTACTAAAAGGGCTAGACCACCTAAAGCTATCATCACTAAAACGGTTTTAATTTTATCAATTTTTAAAATCGGACTAGCTAAAAACATCATAAAAATTATAAATAATATGATTAATAGTGTTCCAAAGTCTTTTTGAAGAAATACAACTGCTGGAATTATCATGGCAATAAAAATCATGGTAAAGATTGTATCATAATGCTTAATGTTTAAAGTTCTAAGTTTACGATAATTTTTTTCAAACAATATAGCAAGCAAACATATTATAATTGGTTTTGAAAATTCACTTGGCTGTAATTTAATAAATTTTAAGTCAATCCAGTTTTTAGAACCTGATAATTCTTCAAAGGTTAATGCCCAAAGATTTAAAAGAATTACGATGACAAATAATAATGGTACAATTAATTTATAATATTTAGTATCAGTCTTAATAATAACTATTCCAGCAATTATTCCAATTATTATAAAAGCTAGCTGTCTATAAAAATAATAATAAATCGACACATCATAGTTTACAACGGCTGCTCTAGATGAGGCGGTTACAATGTTTAATAGACCAAAAATAAATAAAGCAGCTGAAGCAATTAACAATGGTTTATCTAAATCTTTAAGTAATTTTATTAAAGGTTGTGATTTTTGTTTCATAACTCGCCTCCTATCCTTATATAATAATAGCATATTCTAAGTATTTTTACTAGTTTTGATTTTTAAAAAATAAAATTAGGTGTTTTTAATATACGGTTTTTTACTTTATCATAGACTATATTAGAATAGATAGGAGGTATTATATGTATTACTATGGTGGGTATCAAGGCTATGGTTGTGGCAATCCATGTGGTGGTTATGGCTATGGCGGAGGATACGGAACAGGCTATGGCGCAGCTATCGTTTTAGTTCTATTTATTTTACTTGTAATAATTATCGGAGCAAGAGCTTGGAATAATTAATATTAAAAGAAGGTTTATTTTTATGTAACCTTCTTTTATTTTATAATTTTTGTGATTCGCCTTTACTAATTTATTCTTATTATTGTGTAATTATTATACTATGGTGAATGGATCTTCTAAAGTTCCACTTCCAGACAAAGTAGTATCAGATTTCAAAAAGACAACTGGGCGGTGAGCATAATCACTACGATAGGCATGATTGGTGGCCACATACGTAACCAAACTAGACACACCGCCAAGCCAGGCACGAGCCGAATCACCACCAGACTCGCTAGAAGAAGCATTTATTGTCCAATAAGCAAATGAACTTGCTCTTCCTCTATCTAACAAGTAATTACTATTACATGCATCATTATTATGATATGAAGTTGTGGCTGATGTACATAATGGATTAGTACTTGCTCTTAATATATCACTTACGTTGGCAAATCCTACGTTACCTGTCCATTGGTACATTTTCTCTCCTGCTATGTTCTTTTCTATACTATCTGCTTCTGCTCCACTTTCATCCAAATATTCTACTGCTCCTATATTAAATGAATGGCTTGTCATTTGTCCTTTTGCGGTTTCATTTATATTATTTGTATAATAATCTTCGTTTAAATATATTTTTATACTTGAATCTTCAGTTACTGTTCCGCTTTGTGATCCGCTAGGGGAAGAAAATGTTCCTTCTACTGCTGCATATACTCCACAGCCGCTTGTTGGATCGGTACAATATGAGTTGTTTTCTGTACTTCGGTGATTTGCTTCATCGAATGCACGGTCTGCTAAAACATCGTTTCTAATTATTTTATATGTTCCATCTGTTTCTTTGGCTATTATTCTCCATGTTTCATTATTGAATGTTATATAATTATCTGGATCTTGTCCTCGGTATATTAATCTTCCAGCCTCATAACTATCTTCGTATAAGCCATCTCCTGATGATACTATTTCCACATCTTGCCCTCCTATTGTTTGATCTCCTCCGGGTCCTGGTCCTACACTTCCTCCATTACTTTGTTCATAATCTAACGTTACTTTTAAACTACTTTCTAGATTTTCTGGTTGACTTGTGACAGAAGGATTATATGTTACTTTAACTTTCATTGTTGCTGTTTCTCCTACTCTAAGTTCATCACCTTCATTAACACCTGATGTTTCAAATAATATTGCACTATTACTTGTATCTGTTTTTGTTATTGTTTTTAATGTCGCATCAATATTACCTTCATTTTCTATTACTACATCATATGTAATAGAATCTCCTGGTCTTTGAAGGGTTGTTCCAAATGTCGCAGTTGTATCTGTATGTGTTGTTACTTCTGATTTATCTGCTGCTCCTCCTACTATGCTATTTGGGGTTATACTTGTTATTCTAACTGCAAAGTCACTTGTAATATTACTCGTTCCACTTATTTTTAATTGACTTTGAAAAGCCGCATATCCTACTCCCATTATGACCAGGATCATGCATAAACCAGCGATAATATACTTCCTTTGTCTACTATTTAATCTTCTTTTCATTTCATACACTCCTTTACTTTACAATATAAGTATATCATAATTTTATTAATTTTGTTAAGATATATCTTAATAATTTTTAATGGTGTTAAGTTATTTACATTTTAACTTTATAATTTATATGTAATTAAGTTTTAACTTAACATATTATAAAGGTAGAGTGATTTTTATGACGGCTATGGAACTTGTTGGTTTAAATACTAAATGGTATAGATATCAAAATAAATTTACACAAGAACAATTTGCAAATAAAACTAAATTTAAAATGGCATATATTAGTACGATTGAAAATGGTGAGGCGAATTTAACTTGCAGGAATATTGATAATATTGCGAAAACATTTAATATAAAAGTGAGTTTGCTATTTGATGAGAAAACAGCAAAAATGGCTAAAAAGTTACCTAAAAGAGTTGATATGTATAATAAATAGTGAGTTTGAGGTTTAAAAATTACGCTTGGCGTAGTTTTTTTGTTTGACATTTTATATATATAAGGTTATAATACGTATGCTTTTTAACGGTAAAATTTATAAAACTTAAGTTTTTTTAAATTAAATATGATAAAATAGAATATGGAGGTAATATTTATGTTTAAACCATTAAAGATATTGGATGAAAAACATAAGGTTTTAAGACAAAAAAGTCATGAAGTTGAACTTCCTTTATCTAAAGAAGATAAAAATACAATAGATCAAATTATAAAACATTTAACATATAGTCAAATAGAAAAATATGCGGAGAAGTATGATTTGAGACCTGGTATGGGCCTTGCTTTTCCACAACTTGGTAAATTAAAAAGAATTATTGTAATTGTTTATGAATATGAGGAAGGTAAATTTAAGAATTATGTTATTGTAAATCCTAAAATTATTAGTCATTCTGAAGAAATGGTAGCCTTAGAAACTGGTGAAGGTTGTTTGAGTGTTAACCGTGAAGTTGAGGGACATGTTCCTAGATATGCGAGAATTACAATTACTGGATATGATCCTGATGGTAATAAGATTACTATTAGGGCTAGAGAAGATTTATCTGTGGCTTTTCAGCACGAGGTAGATCATTTAGATGGTATACTATTTTTTGATAAAATTGATAAAAATAAACCTTTTTTCGATGAACATGAAATTAGATTAATCTAGGAGGTTATTATGAGGAAAATAATTGCGAAATATGTTTTATTAATTTTAATTACTTTTGCTGTTTCAATTTATATTTATGAATATGTAATGGCAAATAAACCGATTGATACGGAAAGTGATATTTTATATACACAGCATCAAACCGAGCAAGGTATTTTAAGTAATACTAATTATACAATCGATAATCCTAATGTTATTTTAAATCCATATGGTAACTCTCCCCTTTCAGCTTTGATTGTTTTTCAAACTAAAGATCTAACAACTACTACAGTTACAATAAAAGGGAAAGATGGGGCCGAAGATATAAAACATACATTTACACCAACTAAAGTACATATTTTACCTATTTATGGTCTTTATGCGGGATATGATAATAAGGTTATAATAGAAGCTAGTGGAAGTAGTAAAGAAATTACAATTACTACCTCTCCTTTACCTAATGACTTTTCTAAAGTAACAGATTTATCTAACAATGATTTTGATACTGATGAATTTTATTTTACTACTCCTGAAGAGATCGGATATACAGCTGCTTATGATAAAAATGGTGAAGTTAGGTGGTATTTGATTGGTGATTATAAATGGGATATTCAAAGATTAAATAATGGACATATTTTACTTAGTAGTGATAAAATTTTAAGTAAAAACTACAGCATTGGTTTAATTGAGATGGATTTACTTGGTAAGGTATATTATGAATATGCAATTCCTGGTGGATATCATCACGATGTTTATGAACTTAATAATGGTAATTTACTTTTAGCTTCAAATAAATATGGCCGTGGTACAACAGAAGATGTGGCTGTAGAAATTGATAGAGCTACTGGCGGTATTGTTAAAGAGATTGATTTATATAATATTTTGCCTGGTGAGAAAAAAGGTAATTGGTTTGGTATGAATTCAATTAATTATGATATTAATACAAATTCAATTACTATCTCTGGATATAATGGAAATATGATTATAAATTTAGATTATCCTACTTTAGATATTAACTGGGTTATTGCGGATGAAGATAAGGTTGATGATGATTATAAACAATACTTGCTTAAAGCAAATGGTGATATTGACTATCCAAATAAACCTGAGTCAATTAATTTAATTAGTGGTAATAAGATGATGTTTGCAAGTGAAATAGATGGTAAGAAACATTTACTTACATATCAAATTGATTATTCAAATAGAACTGTTAAGGAATTAGATGATTATGAACTTCCAACCGATGAAGAGACATATTTAGAAATTTTAGGTGATGATGATTATGTTATTACACAAGGACATACATTAATGGAAGTTCAAAATGGTAAAAGAGTTATTAGTATGAATGTTAATTCTACTTTATATAATACTAAAAAAATGAGTCTATATGCGAATGATGTTTATACTGGTGTTCAAGGAGTTAGACTTGGAAGTTTAGGAGAATCTGCTACCGTTAAAAATCATTTATTATTGGGAGCAAAAAATGATGATTCTATTTTGGATAAATATAAAATAACTCTTTATAAGGATGTTTTTGGTTTAAAAGTAAAAGGAACATTTAAAGAAAGTGAAGATGTTCAGATAATTTTAGACAATGTACTTGATAAAAAAACATATAATTTATTAGAAGCAAAAGATTCTGATAAAAAAACAACTACTTCTAGATATATTAGTGAAGATGGTATTCAAGGTAAATATTATATTTATTTAAGAATTAATGGAACTATTTATAAATTACATAAATATGTAAACTTTTATTAAAAAACGTTAGATTTGATTTCTAACGTTTTTAGTTTAAGTTATTTTCATCGTAACCTTGAGTTTGATAGTTGTTATCACATTTTAAAAATGGGGTATAAGATATCTTAGCACCATCTTGAACAAACTCAACATAACCTGTACACTCTGTATTTTTATCATTTGGATCTATGAGTTTGTCTATATATTTTTCTTCTTTTAACATCGAATAACTCAGTGTCCAAATTTCAGTGTTTTGAGTATTACCTTGATATGTATCATTTTGATATCTTTCGGCAGCTTTTTCCAGTTTGTTTTCTAAATCTTGGTATGTCACTTTTTCTGTTTCTTTTGATTCTGTTTGTGTTTCTGATTGTTCTATATGGTTTTTATTAACAAGGCTTTGATATAATGACATAATAATTATTATACAAATAAAGATAACTGCAATTATTATAACGAACTCTTTAAGTCCGAATCCTTTTTGATTCATATTCTTTTACCCTTCATTTTATCTTGATTAAATCTATATAAAGTTCCCGGTCTTCCACTACCTTTTGATGTTTTAAAACCTGTATCAATTACTAAATCTTGATTTACAAATTTCTTATGAAAATTACGTCTATCAATTGGTTTTTCTAAAACATTTTCATAGAAGTTTTGTAATTCTGGTAAAGTAAAATCACTTGGGAAAAAAGCTAATAACATATCGTCATAATTGCTTATAACTTTTTTCTTAACCTCAGCACTCACGGTTTCAATTATATTTTCATGATCAAATCCTAATTTTGGAAGCTCATCGACTTCGAACCATGCTTTATCTTCTGAATTTTGTTTCATATCAGTTAAACCTTTATCCGTAATAGCAACAAATGAGATTCCGATGATACGGCCGTTTGGATCACGATCTAAGTTACTAAATGCTTTACTTTGAAACATAGTGGTTTCTTCTAGATTAGTCATACTTTTATATATTTCCAAAGCATTTTCTTCTAAGGTTGTTTCACTATCTAAAGGTGCACTTGGAAGGGTCCAATATCCTTTATATGGTTCCTCGTTTTTTTTCTTTAAATAGATTTTCAATTTTCCTTCATCTGCGGCATAAATGAGTAGTAATGTTTCTAACACATTGTAATAAGATTTTTCCATAATATCACCCTTTGCGTCAAAATTTACGCATTATTATATACTGATATTATTAAATTGTCAATTTTAGGTATTTTCAGATGTATTTATAATTTTGTCATAAACGATTGCTAAAGCATATTTAAAGTTTTCATTAACTTCTATATTCATCATTAAATCATTATATTTTTCATTTTCAATTGGATAAGAAAATATACATAAATCTTCTGCTTGGATATTTTTCTTAGTTCTTAATATTGTTTCCATATTGGCTATATCCGCAGTTATTTCATCATATTTGTCTGTTCCTTTATAATCTAATACTGCTTTAATCATTAAAAATGTAATTACACTATGGTCATATTCTTTTTGAAAATATTCATCTAATAATTTGAATTGGTCACGGTAATCATTCGCACTACTTATAAATGAATAGTCTTTGTTATAAATCATCATTATTAATTTTACTAAGTCATATTTTTTATAACTATGTTTTTTCATTGTGTATTTAATAGCTTCATCTAATATGTCATATACTGGATTTTGCAATTCTAGCTTTAATCTTAAGTTTAATGTATCTTCATTTGTCATTTATATCCCCTTCTCTATTAAATATATTATAACAAAACTTAAGATGAAAAAAAAGAGCTATAGCTCTAGTTATTATTTTTTACTTGTTTGTTTATTTCTTTTTATAAGTACAATTAATATAATAATTAATAGTGTTGAACTTGTACCTATGGTTCCAATAAAAGCATATGATGTTATATCTAAAAGCCATGTAATAAAACTTATAATAATAGGTATAACTTGCAGACATGTTAGTAAAATGACAATTATATTTAAAATTTTATTTTCTCTATTAGTTGCTTGAGCATTTTTTAAATCTACAATATGTTCTAAAAAGTGCTGATTTTTCTCATAAAGTTCAAAGTTCTCATGAGTTTTGAAAGCTTTATATAATGAGTTAGCAAAGTTTTGTGAACTACTATAATAAAAATTATTGTTATTCCAAAAGATTACGGTTTTACCTAATTCTGTATATAAATTTTCAACGGTTTTTAACGAAACATTTCCTTCCTTAGATAATTCTTCAACTATTTTTTGGTTGGTTCTATTAATGGCAGAACATTGAAAAATAATTAATTCTACAACAAATAAAACTAGTGCTTCGTATTCTAAGTTTTTTTGAAATTTTTCATTAAAAAATGATAAAATATATAAAACAGAGACCTCTGAGGCATATGACTCATAAAATGCATATTGGGATATATTATTTTCGGATATTTCTTTTAATTTGCTGGAGGTTAAATAATTATTCTCATATTTTAAAATATATTCTCCGTCATATGCTTCGCTGGCTAACATGGCATACATTTCATTTATGTTTTGTGGTTTATTTGATAGGCACAAAACAGTTTTTGGCTCGCCACATTTTTGAAGTTTATATTTATTAAAAATGTATTCTATTAAATTTTGCCACCCTTCATTGACTTTAATATATAAATTATCACTAGTTGTTTGATCTTGTAAAATAGTTGTGGACATTTTGTTGTTAGGAACTAATAGTGTTAAAATGTGTAATTTTGTTGAAATATGACTGGTTAAAAACAAATAAGCATTTTGAGTTTGAAGAACTTGTTTAGTATCATAATCGTCAATACAACCAAGAGGTAATTCTTCCAAAAAATTTCTTGTAAGTGATTTAGATATCTTATTATTACATTCAAAGTCAGAAAATTCATTTAAAATGTCTACATAATAATTACCTATTTCGTTTTCCTTCTTTTCAATTTTTGGCATTTCGCCAGTCAATGGAATCATTATATAAAAATCATCTTTATAGGTTTTTCCAAAATGAATACTACGTAGATTATCGAAATTACATTTCATTAATTTATAATTATTTTCTAATAGTTTTACTTGCTTAAAATTTAGATTGTTAAGAAATTTAAAGCCGTCTTCTGAGGTGGCTGTGGCAATTAAATTGTTTAACAAATATCCATTTTCTTTTTTACTTTTTAAATAATTTATAAAACCATTGGTTAATATTCTAATAGCACTAGTATTTTGGTACCTCGGTTTTATAACAACAGAAATTATATATATATCTGTTGGAATATCTTTTTGATAATCTGTGATATTTTTCGCTTTGATATGGTGCTCGTAAATTTGATTAGAACTATATATTTTTTCAGTTGTATCTTTTGTGATTGGGAAAAAGCAAATGTAACCAATTAAATTTTTCTTTTGATAAAGTAATAAAAATTTTTGTTTTTTTGTAATAAATCTTTCTTTTAATTCTGTTAAGTTACCTTGAACATCTTTTTGATATACCATTTCATCCAATTTCATTATTTCTTCAAGAAAATCTTCATTTATATTCTCGCCATCTTTTAAAATATAATCATTCAAATTCAACACATCCTTTTTAATGACAAATTTTGTCTTATTGATATTATAATATCAATAATTCCCGTGAAAATCAATTATTTAACATAGAAAAACACACCATTTTATGATGTGCTAATTTTAAAATTGATTTAATTAGTTTCGATTAATGACATTGTTTTATTATTAGCTATAATTTCAACATCTACTTCACTTAATTTAGAATAATTATAAATTTTATTATCTTTTAGATTTTCTATAAATTCATTGTATCTATTTTTTTCGTTATTATAATCATTTGTGTAATCATAATCTAGTGAAATATAGTTGTATGTGGTTTCACACTTATGTTTATCTACGCTGTATGCACAATCTTCAGATGGAAATTTATAATTTGGCTCATTATAAATATTAATATCGGTACTTTCATTATTATAGCTTATGTTTAATTTTATTTCATTATCTTTCATTTTATTATCGATTTTTTTAGTAATATCTCCGTTTAATTTATAGTCTATATAAATGTTTTTATCAGTGGTAAAAGTTTTAGTAGTTGTTTCTATTTTATATGATTTTGGCGCTTCATCAATATATTCGATATTAGTTAACATATCAATAAAGAAAAGTACACCAAACACAGAGATGATTAGACCTATAAAAAATGGAATTATATTTATTTTACCTTTAGAAAACGTTAAGTTGAATATTAATATTGTAAACCATATGAATATTGTTGAAATTCCTAATAATAGCAGAGTGAGTCCTAATAGATTTATACCTTTAATCCAATAAAAGATAGATAAGATTAAACCTAAAACTGTCGCACCATCAATACAAAAAAGTGGAAATAATATAAATATAGCTACCCATACTTTTACTATTAATAAAATTACTGACCCAACTGTTGGACCATTTTTGTGAATGATTTTTACAGGTTTTTCTTTTGTTTTGTTTGCTTTTTCTTTTGCTTCATTTTTTTCTTTATTTTCTTCACTATCTTCTTTTAAAATATCATTATTTTCATCTTTTTTGAAATATTGTTTGAATAAGGTAACGATGATTAATAAACCTACACTTAAATAAAGTGCGATAAATAAAATGAAAATAACTATTTTGATTAAAAGACTGATTGGACTAAAGAATGTTTCGGCAAAAGAGAAACCTAAATTCATAAAGAATCTAAATGGAAGTGTTAGAATAGCTAATAATATTAAAGCAAAGAAGACTTTAATTATAATTTCAAAAGCTAGATTTAAATTCATTTCGGTGTCGTTATTTTTTATTGTATCAGCAAACCCTCTAGTTAAGTCTGCTAATTTATTCGCACCTTTTTTGATTATTTTTTCACCTTCTAAAGTAAACTTACTAAAGGATCCCTCTTCTTTTTGATTATATTTTGGATTTATTTTATAAGCATCTAAAATTTCACTTACTAATTCATCTAAATCACCAAAGTCACTTACAGCTTCTTCTTCAGTTTGTCCGTGTTTTACCTTTTCACTAATGGTATCTTTATATTCATCAATAATATCTTGTCTTTCTTTTTCATTTAATATAGATAATTTCTTTTCTAATTCTTCTAAAAATTCATCTTTATTCATGATTATCGCTCCTTCTAATAAATTCATTTACTGAATCACTAAATTCTTTCCATCCATCTTTTAATTCTTTAAGTCTTTCTTGACCTAAGATAGTTATTTTATAATATTTTCTGGATGGTCCTTCAGTTGATTCTTGGAGATAAGTTTCAAAATAATTTTCATTGGTTAGTCTTTTTAATAATGGATAAATTGTACCTTCATTGACATCTACGACTTTTGAAACTTCTAATACTAATTCATAACCATACATGTCTTTTTTATTGACAGAGAGTAAAACTATTAATTCTAATACTCCTTTTTTAAATTGTGAATTCATAAATCACCTCTTTACTGACATTATATTCTAACTACCTTGCATTGTCAAGTACTAAATTATAAAAAGTAGTTATGTTTTGTCAACTGAAGCTAAAATGATTGAAAATGGTTCTTATTTGTAGTATACTTATTTTAATAGGAGGGCATTTAGATGAACGAGAAATATCCATATGATTATAACCATTTTGTTGGTCAAAGTAGTACTTATAGTGGAGATTATCTTTCACATAAAGATCAAGAAATTAAAACTAGTCAGAACTTAGAAACTATTGAAAGATTGTTTGACGAATGGGATGATGAAGATAAAAGTACTTCAGAAACATTTAGTTTAGATAATCAAAATTTTGATAATAAAGCTTTAAGTTATGAACCTAATTTAGAAAAAGAAGTGAATTATGATACCCCTACTACATCATATAAAAGTGGTTCGTCTTATGCAGAAACTCCAAATGATGTAAAATATGATACTGCTGATCCACTTGAACAAACAAAAGAGATTGATAGTGTTGATTTAGCTCAGTTAAAAGCTTTACAAGCAAAACTACATGAAATATATGATGAACCAGAAACCGAACAATTAGATGAGGCAGCTAGTCAAACTCAAAGCAAAGGCAAAGCATTAACTAAAGCCACTAAACAAGGAATTGCTTTTTCAAATGGCAGTTTAACTAGAACTTTTTTAGATTGTGTAGTGCTTTGTTTTGTAACCGCATCTATGGGATTTGTATTTTTAATGAATATAATTAGTCATATTTAAAATTAAGGTTTGTCCTTAATTTTTTTGTTTCTTTTTGATATTTTAATCACATATATTTTTATTAGAGGTGTGATTTAATGTTTGATTTTTTAAAAAAGCTATTTAAAGATTTTTATCTTTTTACAGCATCTTATTCTAATAATGTTTTTCCAGATCCCTTATCTAAGGAGGATGAGGAAAAATATATTAAGCTAGCAAATATAGGTGATATGGAGGCAAGAAATAAGCTTATTGAACACAATTTAAGATTAGTTGCTCATATTGTTAAAAAGTATGATCATAGTTCAGAGATGGCAGATGATTTAATTAGTATTGGAACTATTGGTTTAATTAAAGGGGTTGATAGTTATTCTTTTAAACATAAAACTAGGCTTACAACCTACTGTGCGAGATGTATTGAAAATGAAATATTGATGTTTTTTAGGTCTGATAAGAAAAATAATAAAAATATTAGTATTGATGAGCCTATTGGTTTTGACAAAGAAGGAAATGCAATTACTTTTTTGGATATTTTGAAAACTGATAAGCCTGATTATGCTTTAGATATACATATCAAGGATAGTGTAAAGTTATTAAAGAAATATTTTAATGTTTTGACTGATAGAGAAAAAGAGATTATTATTAAGAGATATGGATTATATGGTAATGATGAAATTACTCAAAAAGAGATTGCGAAAGAACTTGGAATATCTAGAAGTTATGTTTCAAGAATAGAAAAAAGAGCATTAACAAAGATGCTTAGGGAATTTATTAAAAATAAAAATAGTTAGTTTAATTCTATTAGAAAAGTATAAAACTAGTTCATTTGAACTAGTTTTCTTCATTTACAATTTCATGACATCTTGGACATAACTGATCTGTTAGATCAATTTCATTAAAGTAATTCCAACATCTTTCACATCTTTCTCCATCGAATTTTTGAACTTTAACTTCACAATATTCATATTTTGTAAGTTCTTCTGGAGTTAAGATAACATCTGATACAATAAATAATTGTTTTAATTTTGTTAAAATTGGTTTTAATGTTTCTTTATCTTCATCACGTAATTTTAAGAATACTTTGGCTTCTAATGATTTACCAATGATTTTTTCATTTCTAGCTTCTTCTAAAGCTTTATAGACATCATTTTTAATTCCAAAGAATAAATCAAACATTTCTTTTATTTCAATTTCATCTTTGTATGTTTTTACTTCTGGGAAGTTTTCTAAATGAACACTTTTCTCTTTTTTACCTGGAAGTAATTTGTAAACTTCTTCGCTAGTATAAGGTAAAATTGGAGCCATTAATTTGATTAATGAAGTTAAGATTTCATATAAAACAGTTTGAACACTTCTTCTTTCATCACTATCAGCTTTTTCTATGTATAAAATGTCTTTTGTATAATCTAAATAGAAATTAGATAATGAATTTACATAATTATTAATTATTTTATAAATTTCATCAAAGTTATAATTATCATATTCTTTAATTACTTTTTGAATGATATCATTTAATTCGATTAACATATATCTATCAGAAACTGGTAATTTATCATAGGATACTTTGTCAGAGTCTGGGTTAAAGTCAAATAAATTTCCTAGCATGAATCTATATGTGTTTCTAATTTTTCTATATGATTCTTTAACTCCAGCAAGTAATTCATCACTGAATCTAACATCTTCTGTATAGTCTACACTAGCCACCCATAGTCTTAAAATATCAGCGCCTTGTTTACCTACAACATCCATTGGTCTTACGATGTTACCAATACTTTTACTCATCTTAAATCCTTTACCATCTAAGACAAATCCAGCTGATACTAATTCTTTATATGGACTATGACCACTATAGGCCATACTACAAATTAATGATGAATTAAACCATCCACGATATTGATCTGAACCTTCTAGGTATACATCAGCTGGGTATGGTAATTTTCTTTCTAATAAAGTTCCAGCCCATGATGTTCCAGAATCAAACCACACATCCATAATATCTGTTTCTTTTTTAAAGTTACCATTTGGACTTGCTGGATTAGTATATCCTTTTGGAAGTAAGTCTTTAGCTTCTTTTTCAAACCAGATATTTGAACCGTGTTTTCTAAATAATGAAGCAACATGCATCATAACATCATAATCAATAATAGGTGTGCCATCTTCATTATAGAAAATTGGAATAGGTACACCCCAAGCTCTTTGCCTTGAAATACACCAGTCTCCTCTATCTTTAATCATGTTGTAAATTCTTGTTTTACCCCAGTCTGTATGAAATTTAACATTTGTATCTAATTCATTTAAAATTTCATCTCTTATTTTATCAACACTACAGAACCATTGTTTAGTGGCTCTAAAGATGATTGGTTTTTTTGTTCTCCAGTCATGTGGATATGAGTGGGTAATTTTCTTTAATTTTAATAAATATCCATTTTCATTTAACCATTTTGGAATTTCTTTATTAGCTTCTTCTACTGATAAACCTGCAAATATTCCTGATTCTTCAGTTAAAATGCCTTGGTCATTTACTCCATTTACCATTCCTAGGTTATATTTTTTTCCAACATTAAAATCATCTTCACCATATGATGGAGCGGTGTGTACTAAACCTGTTCCAGCATCTAAAGTTACATGGTCAGCAGTCACTACGGGTGAGATTCTATCCATAAATGGATGACTATATTTTACATTTTCTAAATCTGTGCCTTTAAAGGTAGATAATTTTTCATAGTTTGTAAATTCAAATTCTTGCATTAAATTATCTAATAAATCAGTTGCGACAATATAGTTATTATCCCCTACTTTTACTTTAGAATATTCGAAGTTTGGTCCAACACAAACACCCATATTACCAGGTAATGTCCATGGTGTTGTTGTCCATATAACTAATTTATCTCCTTCATCTACATAATCATTTCCTTCGGTTATAGTAAATGCGACATAGATTGATGGATCAGTTTTATCTTTATATTCAATTTCAGCTTCAGCTAAAGCAGTTTCACTACTTGGAGACCAATAAACTGGTTTCAATCCTTGGAAGATTAATCCTTTCCCTGCCATTTTAGCAAATACTTCTATTTGTTTTGCTTCATATTCTGGGTTTAATGTGATATAAGGGTTATCCCAGTCAGCAATAACATTTAGTCTTTTGAAGTCATCCATTTGGGTTTCTACTTGTTTTAAAGCATACTCTTTACAATATTCTCTAAACTGGGCTACTGTCATTTTCTTTCTATCAACACCACTATTAGTTACGGCTTGTTCAATTGGTAGTCCGTGTGTATCCCATCCTGGAATATATTCAACATAGTATCCTTCCATCATTTTAGAGCGGTTGATGAAATCTTTTAAAATTTTATTTAAAGAATGGCCTAGATGAATATTACCATTCGCATAAGGTGGACCATCGTGTAAGATGAATGGTTTATTATTCTTATTTTTATTTTTGATTAGATTATATAAATCCATTTCATCCCATTCCATGCGTTGTTTAACTTCATTTTCAGCCAAATTACCACGCATTTTAAATTCAGTTTTTGGCATTAATAATGTGTCTTTATAATCCATAAAATACATCTCCCTTTTAGTTTGCTCCTTTTTTAAATCCTTTACTTCCATTATATTCACTTAAAATATTTGAAGTGAAACTAGATGTTTTACGCATTTCATTTTTATAATCTTTAATAGCTGATTTAATTAATTCATCAGTTAATGTTTTATAATCTTTTCCTTTTGGTTTATATAGGTAGAATGCGAGTGAACCTGGTATTGTATTTGGTTCATTAACGTATATTTCACCAGTTTCTCTATTTACTAGATAATCTATACGGCAAACACCTTTTAAATTTAGTACTCTAAATACTTGTTTTGATATTTCATAAATTTTATTAGTCATCTCTTCTGGAATGTTTGCGGGAACTTCAAATTCACTAGTAGACATTGAATTTGGCATTTTTCCAGATGTTTTCATACCTTTTCCTTTAGATCCTCCTAAATATTTATCTTCGAAGGTTAATAGTTCGTGTTTCATTTTCATTTCAGCAATTAAACTAGTTTCTGAATATTCATAGTTACCACATACTGCACAGTTTAATTCTAATAAATTTGGTATCATTTCTTCAACAACTATTTTCTTTTCATATTCCAAAGCTTCTTCAATTGCCTTTACTAATTCACTTTGATTATGAGCAACACCGATACCAATAGTACTACCTAAGTTAGCTGGTTTAACGATTACTGGGTAACCTAATGTTTCGACGTTTTCAATTATTTTGTCTTTGTTCATGTTATATTCATAGTCGTAGAACCATGTATATTTAGGAGTTTTAATGTTATTGGCTTCTAGGACTTGTTTTAATACTACTTTATCTTGTCCTAAAGCTGCACCTAGTACTGAAGGCCCAACAACTGGAAGTCCTAATGTTTCTAAGAATCCAGATAATGAGCCATCTTCAACACCTTTTCCGTGAACTATTGGAAAAGCTACATCAATTGTATTAACATCTCTTCCGAAAAATCCTTTTATTTTTTGTAAGACAATGTCGTTACCTTTTCTACAAATTGTTATTTCTTTGACAAATTTTTTCATGTTATCAAAGTACTTATAAGTTTCCATATCTCTTAAAGCGGCACCGGTATAAAAATGGCGGTCCTTACTTATATAGATTGGTATTATTTCATATTTTTCTTCATCAATATTTTCCATTGCTTGCAAGGCAGAGATTATACTTACTTCATGTTCAACTGAATCTCCACCAAAAACAACTCCAACTTTTATCATAATAAATCACTCCTTCTCATTGAAAATATCTGGTAAATCATTTTCTAATAACACATAAGTTTCATTTTCTTTTAATTCTTGAATTAATGGAAAAGCTTTTAAGACATCGTTTATTATATGAATTTTATTTTCATCGTAACCTTTTTCTTTTAAGCCTTCTAATATTGGTTTAGTTTTTTCAGCACCAACTAATATTACTTCATCAGCACTTTCAGCTATTTGATTACCAAACTCTTTGTTTTTTTGATATTCTTCTGAACCTAGTTCAATCATTCCTGGGGTTACAACAATATGTTTTCCAGGCATTAGTTTTAAAACATCCAAAGCCATTTTGGCTCCTGTAGGATTTGAATTATAGGCATCATCAATAATTGTAATATCGCCATTTTTTTTAAGTTCTAGGCGATGCTCAACTGGTTTTACTTTAGCGACACCGGCCTTTAATTGTTCGATAGACATACCAAATTCTCTACCTAAAGCGATGCCAGCTAAAATGTTATAAACATTGTTATATCCAAGTAATCTAGTTTCAAATGGATATGGTTTGTTATCACCTTTAAAATAACAATCGAATTTAGTACCACTTGGACTTAAGGAAATGTTTGTAGCTCTGATGTCAACATCTATACTATCGATACCAATCCATTTTATTTTACAGTTATTTTTTATTTTGTAACTTCTTTGCCATTCATCATCGCCATTTAAGATTCCAACTCCATCTGATGGTAAAGATTCAATTAATTCGAATTTTGTTTTTTGAATGTTTTCTCTAGAGCCAAATGTAGCAAGATGGGCAACACCTATTTTTGTGATTATTCCATATTTTGGATGAACTAAGTCACAAAGTTCTTTGATATCCCCTTCTTGACATGCACCCATTTCGGCTATGAAGACATCGGTAAATTTATCTAAGTAATTGTTTATTGTTATCATTAGACCAAATGGTGTATTAAAGTTTTTGGGGGTTGGCATGGAATTATATTTGATATTTAATATGTCATTTAAAATGTTTTTACTGCTTGTTTTTCCATAGCTTCCAGTAATACCTATTACCTTTAATGATTTCATGTTTTTGATTTTAGCTATAGCTTTTTGTTTAAAATATAGTCCAACTAAGCTTTCTACCGGTGTATTTATTAATAAAGCTATTAATATGTATATACTATTTAAATAAGCTATTAAGCCTAAAACTAAATAAAAGTATACTAAATTTGTCTCATTTACAAAGAAGCTCATAATAATAATTGGTAATAATATGACAATAGTATTTGTGAAAACTAATCTTTTTACTCTAGCTGTATATTTAAGTGGTAATTTATTTTGTGATTTTTTTCTTTCTAAAATTAAGTTAACTATTAGAACTAAATATATAAAGTTAAAGCATAACATTAATAATGGTAAATTATTAAAGAAAATAAATATTATTAATACTAAGAAAAATATACTATAATCTTTAAAGGTTTTGGTAGGATTTTTAGCTATCCATTTTAGGTATGTTTTTTTTCTATTGTATTTGTTTTGCTGAAGCATATGCATTGAATCTCCACTTTTTAAAAAAACATAAATAAAATAGATAATGACTGATATTAAAAATTCTTTGGTCATATTACCTCTCCTTTATAAAGTTTTTAATTATGGAATTAGTTTGCCCTAGTCTTTCTAAATAGGCATAATGTGTACAGCCTTCATATGGAATTACAGCTGAATCTTTGATTAATTTTTCTAAATCATATGCATCTGTGATCGGTACAGCGGCATCGTTAGTTCCCCATATAATTATAGTTGGACAAGTTATTTTTTTTACATTTTCTGTGATGTCTGTATTGACATGTTTTACTAATATATCTCTCATCATTGGGCTTGCATTTTTATAATCAGTAGAGCCTATATGTTTTTTCATTATTTCAGCTATGTTTTTTAATCCAGGTAAGGTTTTTAATTTTTTTAATGTTTTTACTTTTAAACTATTTGGATTTTTCTTAACTTTAAATGGGCTACCAAATAGGATTAGTTTTTTTACTGGATACATACTCGCATATAATAAACTTAATTTACCACCAAATGAATGACCAATTAAGATTGGATTTTGAATATTTAAGGTTTTAAGTAATTCGTGAATCATTTCTACAAAATCTTTAAGTTCCCATACTTCTTTTGGTTCTTCACTTTTACCATGACCTGGTAAATCTATTATAATAACATCGTTATCTGTTAAACTATCGCCTACTGGTTTCATCATTTCAATATTTTGTCCCCAGCCATGTAATAAAACGACTGACTGTTTTTCTATGTTACCATATCTTATATAATTTATATTAATATCTTTATATTTAAACATTTCATTCACCTTCTTTTTATTATAGCATATAGGTATTATTTTCACAATGAAATCAACAAAAAAACGTCCTAATTAAGGACGAGTTTTCCCGCGGTACCACCTTATTTTATTTTAAAAATACACTTAATAACTATAACGCGTTACCGTTCTTATTTACTTTTTTTCAAAAAGAAACATCAAGAGTGATCCATATATTAAAAAGTTATTAGTTCTCACCCGCCACTAACTCTCTTTAAACTTTTGTTTAATATAACGTCTCTATCTTTTGCTTTTATATATCTAATTTATCAATGTCATTTATAATGTCAAGTTGTGATTCAATGATGTTTTTAAGCCTACGTTTTAAAACATTAATGTTTCTTTTTACCATGTCAGCATCGTTTTCTATTTTTTCAGCTTTCATTAAAGCATCATTGACAATTCTACTTGCATTTTTCTTAGCATCATCTATAATTATTTCACTTTCACGACTAGCAGCAACTTTTAATTGATCTGAGGTCTTTTGAGCCATTAGGATTGCCCTATTTAAAGTGCTTTCCATACGTTCATATTGTTCGAGTTTTTCTTTTAGGGCATTTGTTTCTTCTATTTTTGATTTTAAACGTCTAATTTCATCATTTTTATCGACAATTAATTTGTTTTTAGCATCTATGTCAGCTATCATTTTTTCGACCCTTTTGATAACTTGATCTAAAAAGTTATTGACTTCATCAGGATCATAACCTCTCATGACTCTTGTAAATTTTTCCATAAACTCGACCTCACCTCGGCGATGTGCGCCCTATATTCTTTTACCACTCTATATCTATATTATTGTTATCGTGAATACCTTTTCCTTCAGTATCATTAGTTATTTTTCCTTGAACACTAACGTTATTTGGTGTACATAAGAAAATTCCACCACCAATTTTTTGCAAATCCCCACCAATTGCATAAATTGTACCACTTAAGAAATCAACTATTCTTTTTGCTTGTTCAGGGGTAACTCTTTTTAAGTTAACAACGACAGTATTTCTTTTCTTTAAGTGATCAGCTATTTGCTGTGATTCAGAGTAAGCTCTTGGTTCTAATAAAATCATTTTAGCTCCGCCTTCTTCTGTTAGAGCTTCCTCCGCTTTTAAATCATAGTATTGATCATTTGATGGTGCAGCAAAAACATCTTCTTCTTCACCCATGATTTTTTTTATTAAACCCATATTTATCCTCCTTAAGTTTTATAAACTATTTTGCTATATTTAATTTTATCATAGTTTTGAAAAAAAGAAAATGCTTTTTTGTTTTCTTTTCTTATTTTGTGTAAAGTAAGACATATAATACTAAATTTTTGTTCTTATTTTTTAACTTAATACTCTAGTTTTGGTATAATGAGTTAAAGGAAGTATGGTTTATGGCAAAAAGAAAAAATAAACGAAGAAGATTTATTATAAAAATCATATTATTTTTAATGATTGTTGGGGTAATAGGAACTTTTTATTTCTTTTTAAATAATAATTCTTTTTTGAGTAAGATAGATTATACATTAAATGGGAATATTACCTACTATGATATTTATGGTATTCATATGAATTTTGAAGGTAATTTTAAGTTAGATGATGGTTTAAGTGATCCAAAGCTTGTATTAACTAATGGTTTTAAAGAAGAAAGTATTTCATGGAAACTTGAAAATTCCGATAATGAATATACTTTTAAAACAAGTGATTATATAAATGATGGAATTAACTTAGAAAATTTAGATAGTGGTACTTATTATTTTTTAATTAAGGTTAATAAGGATGATGAAGTTAAGTATTTTCCTCTTATTAACGATACTAAGTATAATGATTTAACGTATTATACTTTGACTAAAAATAATAGTAATAAAGTAATTGATATTACTTGGGATCAGTATCAAGGTAATGAAGTTTTAGGTTTTCATATTAAAAATACTAAATTACCTGATGATGTTTATGATATTACAATAGATCCTGGGCATGATGGAAATGATGCGGGTATGATTGTATGTGAGAATGGTGATGTTCCTAATGGTTTAGGTGAATGCTATAGAAGTAAGGCTTATAAGGAATCTGATATTAATTTTACAGTTTCTAAGGCTTTAAAAGATGAATTAGAAAGTTTAGGATATAAGGTTAAATTAACTAGATATAGTAAAGATGATATAGTTCCTACTTATGGTAAAATGGGCAGTGGAACGATGGCAAATGCGACTATGTCTAAATTTAATATTGCACTTCATCACAACTCGACCGATGTGCCTGGTGGTATGTCTTCTACTCATGGTTTAGAGGTTTATGTAGCTGGTGATAGTAAGTTTGATTTAGCTAAATTATTTGTTGAAAATGTTTGTAAATATGGGAAAACTTCTACTTCTACTAAGGAAGAGTTTAAAGTAGGAGATGGAATTTATCAAAGATTTTCAGATGATGGGGTAACACCTTATTATTATATGATTAGAGAGATTGGTGGTATTGCGACCCATGCTTATGTGGATGGCAGTAATACTAAATATGATGAAAACCCTTATTTTAATTCCAACAATACTGCTGAAGGATATTTGTTAGAACTTGGTTATATTGATAATGTTAAAGAGCTTGAAAATATTTTGGATAATCCCAAAGGATATGCGAAAGGAATTGCTTTAGCAATAGATGAATATTTAAGATAAAAAGATATATCATTTTGAATTTGATATATCTTTTATTTTTTTACAAGTCTTTTGTTATGTGTTTTTTTATTAGCAAGCATTCCAAGACCTATAATGGCAAAGGATGATGCGATTAACACATTTGGTAGTGTTTTCTTATGTCCAATTACTCCAGCAAGTCCAATACTAAATAGGACTGATGCAACAGTAGCGCTAAATAAGGCAACTAATCCCGGTGAACTTTTCTTTTGAAGACTATATCTTGGCTGTTTTGGCTTTACCTTACTTATTTTTGGCTGACTTGTTTTTTTAATAACTTTATTAGTATTTTCTTTTGATTTTTCTATTTTAGAAATATAAGTAACTGATGGTTTATTTATTTTATTCTCACTCTTTTTTATAGTAGGATTTACTTTTTTAACTGCCACTTTTGGATGTTTTTCTTTTTGCTTTAACTGTTTTAGCTTATTTATTTGATCTTTTTGAATTTCTCCCATAATCATTTTGTGTTTAGGACTAATATATGGAGTTATAGTAATAACTTTAGTAAATAGATTTTTTTGCTCTGAAACACGAATGGATTTATGTTCCTTTGAATGTTTAACTTCTATTTTCTTTTGATTTAAAGTTTCTTTTTGACTTTCATTTTTTAAAATTGTAACTTTAGATAATTTTTTTTCGCTAATACCTTTTGGATGTTTGTTATTTTTAATTTTTAAATGTTTATTTTGTCCAATGATTGTGAATACTGCTGCCCCACTATCCGAATCTTCTTCAGTTAAGTCTATTAGATTTTTATTCAATATTATTATAGGAATATTGCTTGTGGATGTATTTAACAATTTATGAAGTTCATATGCGCTTATATTAGTAAATATTGCTTTTACAAAATTATTTTTGGATAATGTAATTTTTCGCACAAGCATTCTTCCTTTCTAATATTAAATAGTTTTAAAAGTTTATTTTTTCATTTAAGTAGTCTTTTAACTGCTCTACTTTAATGACATCTTGTTTCATGGTATCTCTATCTCTAACGGTTACAGTACCATTATTAATGGTTTCATCATCAACAGTTATACAAAATGGAGTTCCAGCAACATCCTGTCTACGATATCTTTTACCAATGTTTCCTGTTTCATCGTAGGTTATCATGAAGTCTTTAGAAAGCATATCATATACTTCTTCGGCTTTTTCTTTATGATGTTTTTTGACAAGTGGTAAAATAGCGGCTTTATAAGGAGCTAAGAAAGGATGAAAATGCATAACTTCTCTAGTAGTTCCATCTTCTAAGGTCTCATTTTCATAAGCATTACATAAAATAGCTAAAGCTAGGCGGTCGGCTCCAACACTTGATTCAACAACAGTTGGTAAGATTTTTTCGTTAGTGTCTGGGTCTAAATAACGCATTTGACTACCTGAATATTCTTCGTGTCTAGATAGGTCGTATGTACCTCTATGATGGGTTCCCCAAAGTTCATCAAAACCGAATGGGAATCTATACTGAATATCACAAGCGGCTTTACAATAGAAGACTAATTTTTCATGATCTTTAAATCTAATATCATCTTCTTTGATACCTAAACTGATTAAGAAATTCCAAGCTTTTTGTTTATAATTTTCATAGAAATTCATTGAATCTTCATCTTTACAGAATAGTTGGTGCTCCATCTGTTCAAATTCTACTGTTCTAAAAGTGAAGTTACCTGGGGTGATTTCATTTCTGAAAGCTTTACCTACTTGACCAATACCAAATGGAAGTTTAGCTCTCATAGATTTTTGAACGTTTAAGAAGTTAATGAATTCTCCTTGAGCAGTTTCTCCTCTTAAATATACTTTAGATGAATCATCTTTAATAACTCCCCTACTTGTTTCGAAAAGTAAGTTAAACTGTCTGATTTTAGTCCAGTTTGATTTACCACATTTTGGGCATTTGATGTCCTTTTCTATGATATAATTATATAATTCTTCATCACTCATAGAGTCACCATCTATTTCTGGGTTTACAGCTTCAACTAATTTGTCAGCCCTTTGTCTTGATTTACATTCTTTACAGTCGATTAGTGGGTCTGAGAAATTTTGAACGTGGCCTGATGCTTCCCAGACTCTTGGGTTCATTAAAATGGCAGCATCAACACCATAGCTATGTTTGCTTTCTTGGATAAATTTCTTCCACCAAGCTTTTTTTAAGTTATTTTTTAGTTCTACTCCAAGTGGTCCATAATCCCAAGTATTGGCAAGTCCTCCATAAATTTCGCTACCTTGAAATATGAAACCATATTGTTTACAAATACTTACTAATTTGTCCATTGTTATTTTTTCCATGTTATACCTCCTAATAAAAAAACTCCTAGCAATATATAAGGACGGTATTACCGCGGTTCCACCTTATTTATTCTAGAAGAATCTCTCTTTAATATATGACTCCCTGCTTTCCACACAGATTATCGCCTTTCAATATACATTTTTATTTTATGTTTTTCTTTTATGTTAGTCAAGTTAATTTGTTAATTTTTGTAAATTTTTAATAAAATTTTTGCTTTTTAAATATAAACCAGTATATCTAGAATAGTAATCATCTAAAAAGTGATTGATTTCATTTTTAGATTTTGAACTGATATCTAATTTGGATATTTTTTCAATATCAACATAGTAAAACATTCTAATTAATTTAATAGTTTTATCTGATACCATAGTTTCATTGGTGTAACAGTCTTTACAAACATAACCACCACGGTAACTAGATAGTGTGACAATGCCTGTTTTTTTTCCGCATATAGCGCAAGAATCAATTATTGGCATTACTCCAAGATATTCTAAATATTTAAGTTCTAAAATATTCATGATGACTAAGGGATCAAATCCTTCGTTAATTTTTTTTAAACTTTGAATTAATAAATCAAATATATGGGGGTTATTATTTTGTTTGATTACACCTTCACTAAGTTCCAACATATAAGCGGCATAACTAATGGATGTGATATCTTTTTTTAGATTTTTAAAATTATCTAAAATGCTTACTTCTTTTAAGGTAGATATTTTATTTTCTTTATAGTAAATAATAAATGTTCCATAGGTTAATTTTGAGGAAACACTTCTTAGGGGACTTTTAAGATTTTTACACCCTTTAGCCATCATTGAAATTAAACCTTTTTCTTTAGTTATGACATTTAATATTTTACTAGTTTCTCCATAGTTTGTTTCACTCGCGATTATTCCCGTTACTTCTTCTAGGTTCATTTTTTTCCTCTTTTTCTTTATATTTTAAATAATATTCTATTTTTCCAGTTAATCTAAATAAATTCCACAGATCGTTTTTGTCCATTTTCATCACCTATTAATATTGTGGTGATTTGTTTGATTTTTTATTCAGTAAAATCATTAAAATTAAATTCTGTTAGATATTTTTCTCTATCGCGCCATTTTTCAATAGTTTTAACATATAATTCTAGGTAAACTTTAGTCCCTAAAATTTTTTCTATATCTTTTCTAGCCATGGTTCCAATTTTTTTAATCATATTGCCACCTTTACCGATGATGATTTTTTTTAGGGCATCTCTATCAACAATAATAGCAACATTAATGATGTTTTTATCTTTATCTTTGACTATTTTTTCAACGACACAGGTTACTGAGTGTGGTACTTCTTCTTTGGTTAACCACAATATTTTTTCTCTAACAGTTTCAGCAATCATAAACTGCATACTTCTATTAGTTATCATACTGTCATCAAAGTATTTGATATTATCTTTTAGATATTGTTTGATTACTTTAATTAATTCATCAATATTTTTATTTTTTAAGGCAGATATTGGAACTATTTCTTTAAAGTCGTATAGGTCTTTATATTCATTTATTTTCAAGAATATTTCATCTTTAGATAAACCATCTATTTTATTGATTACTAAGATAACTGGTTTGTCTATTTTTTTTAATCTTTCAATGACATATTTATCACCTTTACCAAGTCCAGCCTTCGCATCAACTAAAAGACAAATAACATCGACATCATCAATACTATAATAAGCTCCTCTATTTAATATTTGACCTAGTTTATGAGTAGGTTTATGAATACCTGGGGTATCGACAAACACAATTTGAGTGTCATCATCGTTATAAATTCCTTGAATGATATTTCTTGTTGTTTGCGGTTTGTCAGAAACTATAGCTATTTTACTTCCAACAATTTCATTTATTAAGGTTGATTTACCAACATTTGGTCTTCCAACAAAGCTTACAAATCCTGAACGCATTTTTATCCTCCTATTAATACTAAAATTTTTGGCACGAAAATAATACATCCAATGACAATAGCAGTTAGTCCAAAGACTAAAACAGCGGCTGCGGCAGTATCTTTAGCTATTTTGGCAAGTGGATGGGTTTCTTTAGTAACTAAATCGATAGTTGCTTCAATACTGGTGTTTATTAATTCTGTTGCAATTACTAAACCGATTATTAGAGCTAAAACTAGCCATTCCATAAGGGATATTTTAAAGAAAATTCCGGCTATAATAACAAGAATGGTTGCGAGAGTATGGACTAGGATATTTTGTTCATATTTGAAGGCATATTTTAAGCCATCAAAAGCATATGTAAAACTTTTAAATAGTCTATGAAGCCCTTTCTTTTTTAATTCATCTCTTGAGACCGTAGGCATCTAAAATCTCCTCCTGTTTTGTGAACATTACTTTTTCTTCTTCTTTATTCATGTGATCATATCCTAGTAAATGAAGTAATCCATGAACTGTTAAAAATCCCATTTCTCTTGCTACACTATGACCATACTCTTTGGCTTGAGCTTTCATTTTTGGAACACATATATAAATATCTCCTAAAAGTCTACCAAATTCAAAGTTTATATTAGCTTCTCCATCTTCTAAAGCAAAGCTTATAACATCGGTTTCTCTATCTATTTTCCTATAATCTCTATTCAACTCTTTAATTTTTTCACTATCCACAAATATTACGTTAAATGTAACATTAGTTAAATTTTCGTGTTTTAAAGCAAATTCAATTATTTTCTTTTCTTCCTCAATGTCTATTTTTTCATCTGTTTCATTGAATATTTCAAAATTATTCATCATTATACTCCTAACTCAATTAAATTAAACATATACATAGCCATAAATATAGCACATAACACTATAATTATATTATAAACAATAGGATTTTTCAATACTGATGGTAGGTGGTCATTGATTAGATCTAATAATTTATATATAGCAAATCCTATCATTCCACCGATAATGTTTAAAATAATATCATCGATATCGAATACTCTACCGATTAATAATTGAGTTGCTTCAATAGAGGCGGATACTAGTAAGATTAGTAAGAATGCGGATAATGGCTTTTTTAAATCTAAATAATAAGAAACGAAAAAGCCATATGGGACAAACATTATTATGTTTCCTAAAACATTTTTGATGAATAGTCCGCTTCCAAAAGAATATCTAAACATTTCTTTAAAAGGAATAAAGTTAGAACTAGACCATCCAACATCTCCAAAGGTTACAACATAGAATAGACATAATACATAAATAATAAATATTAAGGCAAGCATTTCTCTATATAAAATTATTTTTTGTTTGTTTTTAATTAAATATACTAATCTCATACTGATGGCAATAACACTACTAATTAAAATAGTTGGCCAAACTTCACCTAATATTTCTAAAATACTACTTCTAATCAACTTACATCACCCAATTTCCGCATAATCGGTAATGTCTTCATATACCGCAAAGAACATTTCCACTTCTACTATACTCTCTTTTACGGTACTTTTCAAATATTTACTTCTAATGATATATTCATCTTTTGATAGGTTTTTTTTAATATCTTCTTCGGCTTTTTCTTGAGCTTCAGTTATAGCTTCTTCAGGGGTTAATATTTGGTCTATAACGTTGGTTTCTTTTTGTTTTTGTTTAACAATTTTTATTGGAATTAAAGGATGTTTTACAATTTCTTCCTCCTTTATTTTTTTTGTTTTAAATTTATTTAAAGATAGTTCAAAGGTATGATTTAAAAATTTAATAGCATATACTTCTTTTTCTTTTCCGGTTTCAGTTTCGGTGTACGTAGCAAACGGATATTCAGTTTTAGTAACATACCAAACTTCAGCATAGGCTTTGCCTTCAGCTTTTACTTTACCGGTAACCTTATTATTAAAGATTAATTCACCGTTTACGATTAAGTCACCTTTTTTAACATAGTCGTTCATATCTTTGACTATATCGCCTTTTTCAGCGATGACTTTTTTTAAAACTCCATCTTTGCTGGCTATGATATTTCTTGGTGTGTTATCTTCATCTTTTTTTACAATGGTACGTTCTTCTACTCTAATGGTATATTTAGTACCACTTTCTTCAATTTCTAACCACTCTATTTTGTCTTTATATTTGTTTAAAATGTTTTCTTTTATTTTAGAAATTTGGTTATATGATTTTTTAAAGGAATATTTTTTTATTCCTTCCTTTTCTAGTTCAGTTAGAAGTAAATTTCTAATATCTTTATTAGAATGAATGACTTCGACATTAAAGATAACGTGGGTAAATATTAGAAAGATTATAAAGGCTATTAAGATAATAATGATTAGATGTTTTGATATTTTTATTTTTCTTTTTATTTTGATGAGTCCAAAAACTTCTAATTCAGTTACTTCGTAAATACTTTTAATTTTTAAAACTTTTTCATAGTCTTTTTTATAGATGATAATATCAGCTTGGTTTTGATCTTTATATTTTAGTGATAGTATGTCTATTTTTTTGCTTCTTAATTTTTTGATGAATCTATTTATGTTTTTTCCTTTGATATTTAAGGAAACTTTACTTATTAATTTATCTATCACTCAAACTCAACTACTTTTATTTTTCCGAGGATTAATAATTCATCATTAAGCAATTTGGAAATGGTTAAATTTTCTCCTTTGATTTTTACTATACCTTTTTCATATCTTATTATTACTTTAGTGTCATCAAAATGGTCGATTTCTATATAATTTACAATATCTACTTTACCGGTTAATATATTTATTTTAAATTCATTTTCTAAAATATATGTGCGCAAATCCTTCAGCATGATATCACCCATATAATTTTATGGGTGATAGCTTTTAAATATACTAATAAATAGTTATTACTTCATCATAAATATGATATTTATAAGTCATTTCAATCACCTATAAATATTTTAAAATAGAGAGTGCGTAAAAAATGTCAAAAAAAGCAAAAGATTAATTCTTTTACTTTTTATCTTTAAACATTTCAGAAAGTGTTGTTCCTAGGGTTGCGAGATCTTGCAAGTTAGATGGAACTATTATTTTTGTAGCTTGACCATTAGCCATATTAGCCAAAGCATCAAAACTTCTTAAAGTTAATACTGATTGATCTGCTCCAGCTTCTTTTAAGTTTTTAATAGCTGTTGCTTCAGCTTCACTTCTTTTTAATATAGCTTCAGCTTCACCTTCAGCTTTTTTGATTTGAGCTTCTTTAGCTGCCTCAGCTTGTAAAATTAAGCTTTCTTTATTACCTTCAGCAATTAAGACACTTGATTTCTTTTCACCTTCAGCTTGTAAGATTTTTTCTCTTCTTTCTCTTTCGGCTCTCATTTGTTTTTCCATGGCTTCTTGAATATCACGAGGTGGTAAGATATTTTTTACTTCAACACGGTTTATCTTTATACCCCAAGGGTTAGTTGCTTCATCTAAGATTGATCTCATCTTAGAGTTAATTATATCTCTAGATGTTAGGGTTTGGTCTAATTCTAATTCACCAATAATATTTCTTAAAGTTGTAGCAGTTAAATTTTCGATAGCTCTTACTGGACTTTCAACACCATAAGTATATAATTTTGGATCAGTTATTTGATAATATACAACAGTGTCTATTTGCATTGTAACATTATCTTTAGTAATAACTGGTTGTGGTGGGAAATCTTGAACTTTTTCTTTTAAACTGATTGCTCCTACATTGGCAAATCTATCAATAAAAGGTATTTTAAAATGAAGTCCATTTGTCCATGTCGCATAATAAGAACCTAATCTTTCAATGATATAACACATTGATTGTGGTACTACTTTAACGTTTGGTAAAATAATTATAAAAATTATAACTAAAATAACTATTAATATTGGCATTATTTTTCTCCTACTTTCTCGACTTTTATTTTTACCCCTTTAATTTCTAATACTTTTACTAATTCACCCTTTTTTATTGCTTTGTCGGCATATGCAGTCCATTTTTTACCATCAACTTTTACTTCTCCATCTTCGTTTTTTTCTATTTTTTCAGTGACAACACCTGTCATATCAATTATTCTATCAATATTAGTACGAGTTTTGTGCTGCTTAATAAATTTAGTTAAAAATGGTTTAGTGGTAATTAATAATATTACACCTAATATTACAAATATTCCAAACTGCACAATATAGTTATCTACAAATAATGATACTATTAGAGCGATGATACCACTTACAACAAACCAAATGGTTGTTAAATTAATGGTAATGATTTCAATTAAAGCAAGTAAAATAACGATAATTAACCATACTAACCATTGTTCCAAAGTTATCTCCTCCTACTAATATAGTATAACATAGTGGAATTTAAATTACAATAAAAGCACCGAATTTTTCGGTGCTTAAAAGTATTTACGTAAAATTATTTATCTTGTTTTGCCATTTGATTTTGAATCATTTGAAAATTCTTGAGCGGCTTGAGTCAAAGCTTCATTAAATGAAGTTTCTCCATTACTATTATTTACAATTTCTTGAGCTTTTAAGCCAACTTCTGTTCTAGTTTCAGGATCAAAATTCATATAATCTATGGCTGACTCTTGTGGTTTAATAGTTGGTTCACTATTATTTTCGATAGGTGATGTTTTCCAATCAATATTTAATCTATTTTGATCATCAAATTTACCAATTCCTTGATATTCTGGATTGTTTGAATGGAAAATTATACTTTCATCATTTGATTGTTTTGGAAACATATCATCTAATTCTCCAGATAAAACTAAACTGTCATCTTGCTTTATTGGTTCTTTATTTTCTTCAGTTGCTTTTTGTTCAGTAACTTGGTTAACTGCATTAGCTAAATTTGAGAAAACTTCTTTTTCGTCTTCCTTTACTTTAGGTTCTACTGGATTATTAGTACTTTCTTTTTTTGACTCATCACCATATACATTTTTATTAATCTCTTTCATAATATCATCAGCTTGTTCATCAATTGATTTTGATTCTGCATTTACTTCTTTAGCTTTTGCTCTTTCTTCTGCTCTTTTATCAATACCTTCGCATTTTTCTTTACATGATGAGATTATTTTATCAATTTTATCAATTCCAAGAGGAGCTATAACTCCTTGGATTTGTTCTAGTGCATCTGTACTTACTCTAAGTTTAGAATTTAATACTCTATTTTTAGATCTAGTGTCAGTTAATTTGTCATTAAGCTCATCTACTTCAGCTTGACGTTCATCGATTGCTGCTTGAACATCAGCTTTACGTTTTTCTTCAGCAGCCTCTAATTCTTCAATATGTGCTTTTTTTAGTTCGGCAATTTCCTTAGTTTTTACTTGTTTAGCTCTTTCAACACCAAATTGTGCTTCAGTTAAAATGTCTCTATAAAAGTTAACATCTCCACCTTTAGCAAAATCTTTGGAAACTTTATCTAATACACTAGCATCATATTTATTAAAATAATAATTCCAGAAATATGCGTATTTATAATCTTTATAATTTTTGAATGTAGTTAAATCTTTTAAGTCTTTTCTCTCTTTTTTAGGTTTTTCTTCTTTAATCTCTTTAGGCTCTGATTTTTCAGGTTCTACTGCTTGCTTAGCAACATTTTCTTGAATATCTTCGTTATCTTTAGTTGATTCTTCTTTTCCATTAACTGTTTGCTCAACACGTAATTCACCTAAGGTTTTTGGTTTAATTGTTGCCGGTACTGTTTTTTCTTTTTTAGTTTCTTTTTGTTCTTTTTCTTTAGTTTGGGTAGTTTCCTTTGGCTTTTCTTCTACCTTTGTTATTTCAGTCTCTTTTGTTTCCTTAGTTACATCAGCTTTTTTGATATCATTCTTTTTCTTCTTGTCTTCTTCAACTTTTGCTTGAGCCTTTTTAACGACAGTCTTTGGAAGTTCTTTAAGTGTTTCAAATAGCGCTCCTGGAATGTAAACAACTGTTTTTAAACCTTTAGAGAAAAATTTGCGCAACCTTCCCGCTTGTTTTTTGCTTACTTTTACTAAATTTTCACCATTTTGTATCATCTCTGGCATTTTAATCACTCCTCATTCCTAATAATTTCACGCATTACTTCTTTGACTTCTTTCCATTCATCTTCTGGAATCTTATCTAATTGATATCCGTTTTTATCTTCATTTAATACTGAGGCATGAATTGTTTCCATGTCTTTATCATCAACCTCATTAAATGTATATAGAATATATCTCTTTCCTGTTTTTTCTAATTCAAAGCATAGTAATACTTCAGCTTCGGTTTCTTCACCATTGGATTTTTTAACTTTAATCTTTTGTAATTCATCCATAGAAAACCCCTCCATTCTATTTTTAATTATAGCATATGCTTTTTAAGTTTACAACTTTTTTTGTCAATTACTTTACTTTTTTTAGACAATTTTTACATTTCTACAATATTATAGGTTAATTTTTTTGAAAATTTTGTCTAATTTTGTCACACTTATTTATAAATTATTTGAGGTTCGCCACCACAGTATAAAGTGATTAAATAAATTATTTCTTCAGCAACTTCCATTAAATATTCTGCGCTTGTATCTTCATTTCCTTCAATGGTTATGAAAACATTTTGAGTGTTTTCGGTAATATTTGTTTTTTGAGTTTGTTCTACTTCTAATCTATAAAGTATATCTTTATTATCGGTATAAAAATATTCTCCTTGATTTACCGTTTTCTCTTCGCCTTCTAGGGATGTATATGTCAAGGTTGAATGCGCTAATTGTAAGGTAACATTGCCATCTATTTTTTCTAAATCATGCATACCAATTGGTAATCTAGAATCTAAGGTAACAATGTTATAAATTTCTATTAATTTACTTGTTTTTACTAAATCGTTTCCTTTTAAAAATCTTTTGAGGATACTTTCATTTACTGGAATATTTTTTCTTCTTTTAATACCTATTTTTTTATGAAGTTTACCAAAACCTCTCAAGATTAAATCTGTTTCAATATCAAAACCTTTATATTTATCTTTTAAGGCTTTATAAGCTTTATCTTTAAAGTCTATAAATTCTTTAGTTTGATTTTTGTTATCTATATTTGTAATAGTAATACCGATACATTTTAATCCCAAATCTAAAACTTCCCGCTTGACAGTAAATTTCATTTGAGCCTCCTTTTAACATTTTGAATCTTGTTCACAGCTTTGTAATTTATTCATAGCACTACGATATTTATCTTTTAACTCTTTTGTTTGTTTATCGTTAAGTGGTGTATATGGATCATCCTGTGACTCTACTGTTCCTTCAATGTAACTTATAATTTCACCATCTTTAACGATGACAACAGTTGGATAGTATAATCTTTTAATACTATCATCATTTAAGCCTTCATAAGCTGAGGCATCATCTCCTAATTTTTCTAGTAGTTTATTATAATTAGAAGTGCCCTCTTTTTCAGTAATTACTTTCCCATCTTTTAGAACTTTTGTATCACGATCTTTATGATTATCTAAGTAATATATTTTATCAATACTAGCTTCTTTGGCAGCTTCTAGTAAAACAGGTATAGCATTACGGCACCAAGGACATTCTGGATAACCGAAGTAAATAACTCCACTTCCGTCTAAAATATCAAATATTTGGTCATAATTCGCATATACAATATTATTGTTTTTTGGAATGGTTACTTCTATATATTTTCTATTACTACTATTTTCTTTGCCGTTTAATCTTTCATACTCTATCTTAAAAAGACTTGACATACTTTCTGGTTTTAAATATATAAATGATACTATTCCAACTAATAAAACTATGATACTTAAAATTACTTTTTGCTTATTTTTCATTATGTCACCTCATTTTTATTTATTTCTTTTTATAATAGCTATAATTTCACTGATGGCTTCTTTATTTCCCTTTTGTATTTCATCGGTTATACATGTACGCATGTGATGTTCTAAAATGTTGTTAGATAAACTTCTTAATGCATTTTCTACGGAACTTATTTGGATTAAAATGTCACTACAATATCTATTTTCTTTAATCATTGAGGAAATACCTCTTATTTGTCCTTCGATAACGGAAAGTCTTGTTATGATTTTCTTTTTTTCTTCCGCATTAGCATATTTTAACTTATGACAATTTTTTCTTTCTCTATTTTTCATATTCTCACCATTATAAGTATATACCCCTGGGGAGTATGTGTCAATAATTTGCTCAAAAAAATACTAAGGCTTTTGAGCCTTAGTTCAGGGGGTTGGTTAACTACTCACATTTAACCGTAAGTAGTAGCCGCATAGAATACTATCCTATGCATAAAAAGTATAATTTATTTAACATTAAAAGTCAATGAAATTTTTAGCATTTTTGTATGCTTGACACATTTAATCTAAGTTTGCAGATTGTATGATTTGTTTTTTGATAAAATCGTATTTTGAATCATTATATTCTTTACTTTTCATGAAAGTTTCACTATCTTCTTTGGCTCTTAACAATAAATCGTAATCGTTTTTAATATCAGCTATTTTAAAATTCATATCACCGCTTTGTCTAATACCAAATATATCACCACCACCTCTTAGTTTGAAGTCTTCTTCACTGACTTTAAAACCATCATTGGTCCTGGTTAAAACTTCTAATCTTTTTGTTTCTTTATCACTGATTAATATACAGTAACCATCTAAATCATTTCTACCTACTCTTCCTCTTAATTGATGTAGTGCTGACAAGCCAAAACGATAACTATCAAAAATGACAATCATAGTTGCATTAGCTACATCAACACCAACTTCGATGACGGTGGTACTGATTAAAATTTGAATTTTATTTTGTTTAAATTCATTCATGATTTCTTCTTTTTCTTTAGGATTCATTTTACCATGCATAATACCAACATTACAAACCTTCCCAAAAGCTTTTTTCATTTTTTCTTCTAGTTTATATACATCTTCCAAATCTATTTTGTCACTTTCTTCGATTAAAGGAGCGATGACATATATTTGATGGTGAGCTTTGATTTGGTCTAACATCATATATAAAACATCTTTTATCTCTTTATTTGTTTTTACATATGTTTTTACGGGCTTTCTGCCACTTGGCATAGTTCTGATGCTGGATATATCCATATCACCATATAGGGTTAAAGCATAAGTTCTTGGAATTGGGGTTGCACTCATATATAAAATATCTGGGGTTATACCTTTGTTTTTTAAATTTCCTCTTTGCGCTACTCCAAAACGATGTTGTTCATCAGTGATGACTAATCCCAAATTATTATAAGTAACATCTTCACTTATTAATGCATGAGTACCTATAATTATATTAGCTTTTCCATTTTCAATAATATTTTTTACTTCTTTCTTTTCCTTAGCTTTTAATTTTCCGGTTAATAAAACTATATTTAAATTTGGAAAAAGTTTTTGAAAGTTTTGAAAGTGCTGAGAAGCTAAGATTTCTGTTGGTGCCATTAAGGCTCCTTGATAACCACCTAAATAATTTATATATAAAGCTATAAATGAAACAATGGTTTTTCCACTACCAACATCACCTTGGAGTAATCTATTCATTCTATTATTACTAATTAAATCATCATATATATCTTTAACCGATTTTAATTGATCTTTAGTTAATTCAAATGGAAGATTATTTATTATTTCTAAAACTTGTTCATATGAAACATTCCTAGATAGTCCATCACTTTTTCTTTTGGCATTTTTTAAGTAATTAATTTTCATCATAAACATGAATAATTCTTCATACTTTAATCTAGCTAAAGCTTTATTTAACTCTTCTTTACTAGTAGGATTATGAATTATTTTTATTGCTTTATCTTTATCTATAAAATGATATTTTTCTATAAGGCTATTTGGAATGTAATCTTTTGTTTTAACTTTTCCTAAAATGGATTTAATTATTTTTGATATTTTAGAACTACTTATTTTAAATGATGAATGGTATATTGGTTCGATTAATGTCTCTTCTATTAAACCAAATTTGATATCACTAGCGGTAATGCTATTATGCTTTTTATCATATTTACCTATAACTGTAATTGTGTTACCAACATTTAATTTATCCTTTAAAAAGGCCCTATTAAAAATAGTTATATTGGATACAAAGCTACCAGTATTTAAACGGAAACTCATTTTATTTAATTTGCGGTTAAAATGGATAATGTTTGGAACGTTTTCGATAATTCCTCCAATAACGATTTTATCTCCATCATTTAATTTACTAATGTCGCTATTTTCAATTATTTCATATCTAAATGGATAATAATTTATTAAATCATCTATACTGTATATTCCAATTTCATTTAAATATTTTATGGTTGTGTTTCCTAATCCTTTGATGTCTTCTAACTGCATGTTTTACCTCCTTTTTTAAAAATTTTTGAAAAACTATTGACATATTTCAATTTTCTGATATTATATTAAGCACCAATTCAATTTTAGTTGAATTGGCGCTAGTGTAAACTAGCCAGCCCCTTTTTATTCTTTTATTTGGAACAGTCCTTTCAGGGGGAACTGTTCCTTTTTTGTGCTTCTATTATAATTATACAAGATTTTTAGAAGAAATCCTTTTTTTAAAACAAATTATTTTAAATATAATACGTATAAACATTATATTAACGGATATTGCCTTTTAGTTGGATACATTTTAAATACATAGCCTTTTAATATATTCATATCAGCATCTTCAATCTTTATTGCAATCAATATAACACATACTATTTGTTTTGTAAAGTTTTTTGCAAACATTTGTTCTTTGTTTAAAAATGAATTTTTATATGAAAAAATCTAGAATTTTCTAGATTTTTTAGATAATATATTCTTATTTTATAATATCAATAATTAATTTAGGTTTTTCTACTTTTTGTTCACTAAATTCATAACATGAAAGTATTTCTTCATTAGTAAGTTCTTTATCATTATATAAAATAGTAGCTAAGCTCTTTCCTTTTGAGACAAAATCACCAACTTTATAATTTAAAATAATACCAACAGTTAAATCAATCGTGTCATCTTTGGTAAGTCGACCAGCACCTAATTTTCTAGATAATTTACCTATTTCTAAAGCATTAATTTTAGATATATATCCATCCTTTGGAGATGTTATTTCCTTAGAATGTTTAGCTATAGGAAGACTTGTGATATCACCGCCTTGAGCTTTAACCCACTCAAGCATTTTTTCGTAGCCTTTTCCATTATATAAGTTTTCTTTGACTTTTTCTAAAGCTTCTTCTTCTGAAATATTTAATCCTGCTGCAACCATTAGAGTTCCTAATTTAATAACTAAATCAGTTAAATCTTTTGGTCCATCACCTTTTAATGTGTTTATAGCTTCGATAACTTCAATAGAGTTTCCTATAGCATATCCTAGTGGTTCATCCATGTTGGTTAAAACACATGCGGTTTTTTTATTATTGTTATGACCTATTTTAACCATTAAATTGGCAAGTTCTTTAGCTTCATCCAAATTATTTACTAAAGCTCCGCTACCAACTTTTAAATCGATAACAATACTGGAAGCTCCACTAGCTAATTTTTTACTCATAATGCTTGAGGCAATTAATGGGATGGAATCAACGGTTCCAGTAACGTCTCTTAAGGCATAAATTTTTTTATCAGCTGGAACTAAATTACCCATCTGCCCTACTAAAGCGATGCCTATTTCATTTACTTGATCTTTAAATTTATCTAGAGTCATTGATGTTTGAAATCCTTTAATTGATTCTAACTTATCAATAGTTCCACCAGTATGACCTAGTCCTCTACCACTCATTTTAGCTACTTTAACCCCTAATGAAGCAACTAATGGTGCTAGAACGATAGTTGTTTTATCTCCTACTCCGCCAGTTGAATGTTTATCAACGATGTTATTAAATCCTAAATCTATAGTTTCACCACTTTTAAGCATGATATCAGTTAAATCTATGGTTTCTTCTTCTGATAAACCGAGTAAGTCTATTTCTGTAAGAAATGCAGACATTTGATAATCTTTGATAGTTCCATCTAGATAACCATCTACTACATATTGTAATTCTTCTTTGGTAAGTTTTTCACCTTTTTCTTTTTTATCAATTATATTTAATATATCCATATTTAGCCTCCTAATTATATTTTACTAAATTTTTTGTAAAAGAAAAATAGTTTTTTACAACTATTTTATCTCTGGTAAAACTCTTTTTAAATTATTATTAATAACTTGAACATTTCTTTCAGGATCGGCTAATAAAGTTTTATAAAGAATTGGATTAGCTTTAATCTGTGATAAGATTTCTAAGTCTTCTTTAGCTAATTTTATTTCATAACCTTCATCATCGTGAACAGTCATTTCTCTACCTAATACTTCATCAGCAGTAATGTTTAAGGCATCTAATAATTTATTAAAAGTTGGCCAACGTGGTGTTCTTTTATTTGATTCATATTGTGAAATCTCAGCGGCTTTTACTCCAATAATGTTTGCAAGTTCGGCTTGCGTTAAATTTGCTTTCTTTCTAGCATCTCTTAATCTTTGTCCTGCTACCATAATATCGTTATCCTTTCGTTAACTTTGATTATATCAGCATTTAGCAAACCTTACATTAAAACTAACTTTATGTTATATTTAACTTGATATTAACCTAAAGTTAATATATAATGGATGTGTAATGTATAATTATACTAACAAATATAGGAGGTCGAATATGGACGGATTAAAGGAGATTCGAAAAAAAAATAAGTTTACTTGTGAATATATGGCGGATCATTTAAATATTAGCAAACCTTTTTATTGGCAAATTGAAAATGGAAAACGTAGATTATCATATAAAATGGCAGTAAAAATTGCGAAAGTATTTAATATGAAACCCGATGATATATTTTACAAAGATTTTAAAAACAAGGATTAATCTCCTTGTTTTTTGCTTGACAGAAAAGTTACTTTATCGGCAACAACTTCAGTTATATATCTTCTACCATTTTCAGTATCATAATTATATGTTTCAACACGTCCTTTTACACCAATTAAGTCACCTTTTTTACAATATTCATTAGTTCTTTTAGCTACTCCTTGCCATAGCTTACATTGGATAAAATCGGTTTCATATTCTCCTTCTGAATTTTTATATGCTCTTGGAACAGCTAAAACTAATCTTACTACTGTTTTACCACTTTCTGTCTCATATAATTCTGGGTCGCCCGCCAAACGGCCTACTAAAACGATTTGATTCAACATCGTTTTCCTCCTTTCGAGGCGTTACTATACTCGTTTGTTTTGAGGAGTGCAAAAGAGGAAAATGTTATTTTTAGATATATTTTTTAGGTAATTTTAGTATTTTGGTTATGGTAAAATTAATTGTTTTATTCTTTATTTATGTTTACAAATTAAAAAACACAAGTTTTTAACATTTTAATTCAACTTGTGCTTTTTTTGCTTTTCCATTTTGATAATTAATAGTTATATTTGCAAAGGTTTTTGTTTTATCACATTTTTCTAAACCTTTTAGATCGTATTCTTCACCATTTTTATTAGCATTTTCTAAATCTTGTAAAGTTACTTTATAAACATTAACACTGTCATTAGCGCTGACATATTTTTCAAAATAGGAACGACTTGCTGTTTCCATTTTATTTTCTAATTCGTTATTGTTTTTTTCGTTATTTTGTAAGAACAAATAAGCTCCTATAGCTCCTACTACTACGATAATTAATACGATAATTAAAATTGCTTTTTTTTTCAACTTTATCCCCTCCGTTTAAAAGTAATTTTTTAATAATGCATTAAGTTCAACAGCATATTCCATTGGTAAGTTTTCTCTAAATTCATCAATAAAACCAATTATTAATAATTCTTTGGCCTTTTCTTCATCTATTCCTCTACTCATTAGATAGAATAATTTTTCTTCATCTAGTTTAGAGACTGTGGCTTCGTGTTCGAGATAAGATGATGAATTTTCGACGATGTTTTTTGGTATGGTGTCACTTTTTGACTTATTATCTAGTATTATTGTATCACATTTTATGATACTTTTGGAATTAATTGCATCTTTGTTTATTTTTACTGTTCCTCTATAGTTGCTAATGCCACCATTTGCGGCTATTGATTTACTAATGATTTTACTTGTTGTATTTGGGGCCAAATGAATCATTTTAGCTCCAGCATCTTGGATTTGGTTTTTTGATGCAACAGCTATAGAAATACAGTTTCCATTGGCTCCTTTTCCTTTTAAAATACATGATGGATATTTCATGTTTGTTTTTGAGCCAATATTACCATCAATCCATTCCATTGTTCCATTTTCATCCACAATAGCTCTTTTAGTAACTAAGTTATATATGTTATTAGCCCAGTTTTGAATGGTTGTATATCTGCAGCTAGCATTTTTTCCAACAAATATTTCAACAACTGCAGCATGAAGTGAACTGGATGTATGATAAACAGCTGTACAACCTTCCATATAGTGGATATGACTATCATCATCAACTATTATTAATGTTCTTTCAAATTGTCCCATGTTTTTTGTGTTTAATCTAAAATAACTTTGTAATGGTCTATCAATAGTTACTCCTTTTGGCACATATATAAATGTTCCTCCACTCCAAACAGCGCCATTTAAAGCAGTGTATTTATTTTCATCATATTTGACTAAGGTATTAAAGTATTTTTTAAATAAATTTGGATAGTTTTTTAATGCATCATCAGTACTACAAAAGATTACTCCTTTTTCTTCTAATTCTTTTATCATACTGTGATATACTACTTCACTTTCAAACTGTGCGCCAACACCATTTAAGTATTTTTTTTCAGCATCTATTAGTCCTACTTCTTCGAAGGTGTCTTTAATAGGGCAAGATACTTTATCCCAATTATCTTCTACTTTATCAGTTACTCTTTTATAATAATTTATTTTATCAAAATCTATTTTTAATTCTGGACCAAAGTTTGGATTTGGTATTTCTCTAAAAGTTTTATAAGCTTTTAACCTAAAATCGGTCATCCATTTTGGTTCTTTTTTGAGTTTTGATATTTCTTTAATTTTATTTTCATCTAAACCTAGTTCTTTATTCACGATGATCACCTAGTAACATTATACTATGATTTAATAAAAATAAAAAGAAGTTTTAGGGTTTAAATTTATAAAATAAGTGATAACAATTACCTAATTTAAAATGACCTTTATAGCTTGCTATTACATTTTTACCATTTTGTAGTGATAAACTAATAGTAGACAATAAAAAAACTTCTAGTGTTTTATTTCGAAGTTTCTTTAATTTGGTTTAATATTTTTTCAATGCCCCACCATGATAATAAAGCACATTTTTTTCTATTTGGATTTTTAGATATATCATCATAGACAATAGCTTCTTCTAAAATGTTTTCATCATATGGTTTTTCGTCTAACATATTTAAAAAATTTTGTAAAATATTTTCAGCTTCTTTAGTTGTTTTACCTATTAATGTAGTTATCATAATAGATGCGGATGATGTACATATAGCGCATGCTTCACCATCAAAACGAATGTCTTTAATGATACCATCTTCTATTTTTACTTCTAGGTTTACTTCATCTATACAACTTTCGTTATTCATATTTACTTTTATATATGAATTATCATTTAATAATCCTTTGTTTTTAGGATTTTGATAATTTTCTAAAATTATTTCTCTTTTGATATTACTATCCATTAATTATCACCTTCATTTTCTCCATAAACTGTTTCATCTAATTCAAAGTAAAAGTTTCTAAGTTGTTCAAAAGAACAGAAGAATATAGTTGGTAAATTAAGAGTTGCATTTTCTTTTAATGTTTTTATAACATCTATTATATCATCTGATTTTTTAGTATTTAATTTACCAAATTGTTTTTCTTTATAAATTGATACACCACATTTACCTTGACTATATAATGTTTCATTTGTAGCAAATAATATATCGGCTTCTATTATACTATTGATTATTTTAGCTATATTATAAATAGTATTCATTAAAGTTAGATTATGGGTTTTATTTTCAATAGTTTGTTCTTCAACTATTTCTTTAATTCTAGTAAAAAGTTGGTCACCGTCTTTTCTATCACAAGAAAGTTCAGCATATAATTTGCCTTTATTAGATTTAATGTTAAATTCACAATCAGGAATTTCTAAGGTTAGGTCTATCAATCTACCAATAGTATTTAAATGAGTATGAGAAACAATTAAAATAATATAAGCAACATTATTTTTACTATGACCTGTACTTGCTAGATACGGAACAATACCATTATTATAGCATGTGTGAAGTAATAATTCTAATGATCTAGAATCTTTGGCCATATCATGAAAGTAGATACTTCTTTCTTTTTCATCCTCAATATTAACTGTTTTCATTTTTAAGCCTCCTTTATATTTTTGTAATGTTTCGATGTTTATCTTCATATATTTAGATAAAGGAGGAAATAAACATGGAAACACTTAAAGTACGTGCTAAAAGCAATCCTAATTCAGTGGCTGGAGCTTTAGCTAATGTTTTTCGCGAGAAAGGAACTGTTGAAATTCAAGCAATTGGAGCTGGAGCTTTGAATCAAGCTATTAAGGCAATTGCTATTGCGAGAGGTTTTGTCGCTCCTAGTGGCAAAAATTTAATATGCATTCCTGCTTTTACCGATATTGTTATCGATGGTGAGGAACGTACTGCTATTAAATTAATTGTTGAATCAAGATAGATTATTCTATCTTTTTTTCTATAACAAATTATATCATAATTATTCTTTTATGAGTTAATTTACGACAAATGTTGACACAATTTTATCTTTTTTGGTCAGAATAAAAGTCACTTTTTTGTGACTTTTACATTCTTTTTAATCTTAAGGTATTTAAAATTACGGTGATACTACTAAATACCATAGCTATGCTGGCAATCATTGGAGTTATACTAATGCCTATTGGCTTTAGTATTCCTATCGCAAGTGGAATCATAAGTGTGTTGTAGAAGAAGGCCCAAAATAAGTTTTGTTTAATTATTTTTAATGTTTGTTTACTGATGTTTATTAATTTTAAAATGCTGCTTAAATTATTTTGGGTTAATATTACATCTGATGAATCCATAGCTATATCGGTTCCACTTTTAATACTTATACCGATGTCGCTTAAAGATAAGGCTGGAGAGTCATTAATCCCATCACCACACATCATGACATATCTATTTTCACTTTTTAAATTTTTTATAACTTCAGCTTTTTCGGATGGGATAACATTACTAATTACTTTAGTTATGCTTAACTCTTTAGCTATTTTTTCAGCTGTTTCTCTATTATCTCCTGTAAGCATGACTGTTTCAATATTATTTTTATTTAAGATTTGAATAACATCTTTAGAGTTTTCTCTTATGATGTCATTTACACCAATAAGGGCTATAATTTTATTATTTTTAATGACATATACTATAGAATTACCTTGATTTGTTAAAGATTTTTCATCTTCTATATGACTGTTTTTGATGTTTTGTTTTTCTAATAATTTAGAGTTACCTAATATAATTTCTTCATTTTCTATTTTTCCTTTAATACCATATCCTGGTAAATTTTCAAAGTTTTCTGCATCTTTTTTGATTAGTTTTTTATTTTCTATATAATCTATGAAAGCTTTACTTATCGGATGATTTGACTTTTGTTCGACAGATGCAGCTAATATAATTAATTCATCATCAGTTAAATTACTATAGTTATATATTTGTGATATTTTAAGTGTTCCATATGTTAGTGTACCGGTTTTATCAAATACTACTGTATTTACTTTACAAGCATTTTCTAATATTTCACTTTTTTTAATTAAAATTCCTTTGGAAGCACATAAGCCTTCACTTACGACAATTGCAAGTGGTGTGGCTAAGCCTAAACTACATGGACAAGCGACTACTAAAATAGTAACAAAGGTTGTGATAGATTTGGATACATCTTTAGTTATAATTAGGTACAAGATTAAAGTTGTGATAGCAATTATTATAACGAGTGGGACAAATATACCTGATACTTTATCAGCAAGTTTTGATATTTTAGGTTTTGTGCTTGAAGCTTCAATAACTAATCTGACTATTTCAGAGACAGCCGAATCTCTGCCTATTTGTTCAGCTTTATATTCAATATATCCATCATAGTTTAGACTACCGGCTAAAACTTTAGAACCGACAGTTTTATTTATAGGTTTACTTTCACCGGTTATAAACGAATCATCAAAATGAGCTGATCCTAAGGTTATTTCACCATCGGCAGCTATTTTTTCTCCGGCTTTGCAAATGACAATATCATCTTTCTTGATTTCATCTAAAGTCACTTCTTTATAAGTATTTCCTTTTTTGATGGTGGCTTTAGTTGGAGTTATGGTGACTAGTTTTTGAATAGCTTCTTTTGTTTTATCTTTACTTACACCATCGATGAATCTACCTAATTTTATAAAGTAAATAACAATAGCCGATGATTCAAAATATAAATTCATTACGGCATCATGATTACCTTTAAAGACTAGGTACATATTATAAAGACTATATAGGAAACTAGTGATTACACCAATTCCAACTAAAGTATCCATGTTTGGAGTTTTGTGGATTAGGTTTTTATAACCATTTTTGATAATATCAAATCCATAGATTAAGAAGGATATAGTTAGTAAAAGTAAAGTAATCATATATGGGTATATGTGTTTATGCGGATCTAAATAAGGAATGGAGGGTAAGTTTAACATATGACCCATAGAGATATACATTAGAATTATAGCTAGAATGGTAAAGATGATTAATTTTGTTTTTTCATTTTTACTTTTAGTTTCTAATTTTATTTCTTTAAATTCACCTAGACTTTTGAAGCCAGCTTTTTTGACAAATGTTTCTATTTTAGAAATATCTAATATTTTTTCATCATAATCAATGGTAGCATTAGCCATAACTAAGTTAACTGAGGCATTATAGATACCGTTTTGTTTATTTAGATATTTTTCTAGGCCATTTGAACAAGCTGAGCAAGTCATGCCATCGATAGATAAAATTATTCTTTTCACAATTTCACCTACTCTACTACTTTAAAGTCTAAATCTTCGATTGCTTCTTTTAAAGTATTTATATTAATATCTTTATTTAATGTGATTTTAATGTTTTTGTCCGTGTGACTTGCTTTAGCATTTTCAACACCATCAATATCCATTAAGACATTTTGGATGCGTCTTTCACAGCCTTCACAAGTCATTCCTTCTACTTTTAAAGTTATTTCTTTCATATATATTTCCTTTCTAATTATTAAATTTTTTAAATAAATTTACTACCTCGTCAATGGCACTTAAATTACCACTTTGTAAGTCGTTGGTTATACATGTGTGCAAATGAGAGTCTAGAAGATCGTTTGATAAACTTTGAACAGAGTTTTTAATAGCAGATAATTGAATTAGAATGTCATTACAATAAGAATCTTTTTCAATCATCTTTTTTACTCCATTAACTTGACCGTTTATTCTATTTAAACGGTTGATGAGATTTTTTTTAGTTTCATCACTTCGATGGGTCTTTTTTATATTATTCATTTTTTATCACCCATATTCATTATATACCCCATGGGGTATTTAGTAAAGATATTTTGCCTTTTATATAAAATTAAAGATAGATATCTAACTGATAACTATCCTTAATTTTATCATTGTGTTAAAGCTTTAATAATTCTTTCTTTTTCATGTCAAATTCTTCTTTAGTAATAGCACCCATGTCTAGTAAATCTTTGTATTTTTTTACCTCATCTGCAGCTGAAAAGTTATTAGCACGAGAATTTAAACTTTCATTTTGCGTTTGTTCTATTTGATCTATTACAATTTGAAATTTAGACAAAATTTCTTGAACACATTTAGACGCTTGTTTATATATAAATCCATTCTTTTTAGTTTCACTATTAATCAAAGTCAAATAAATAATTGGTTTATCAAGATTTCTTGTAGTAATTTTAATTTGTAATTTATTACACATTTGTTTAGTTTTCTTTGATGTTCCACCAACGATTGCACCTGCTAGTCCAAATATGGCACCACCAACTAAAGCTTTTCCGAGACCACCTTTAGTTATAGATGTACCATCTTCTAATACCTCAAAATCTAACACGTCTTCATATTTAAAAACATAGCAATTATCAATTTTGGTTGTAAATGATGTCTTTGGAAATACAAACCATTTATGATTATCGTCAAACCAAACATATGCGTCAACTTTATATGTTGGAATAAACGCTGATATTCTCTCACTATTTTCTTTCAAATCATTATCTACAAATTCTATTCTTTTCTTTATTTCATCTAGTGAAGAAGATTTTAGGGTATCTATATTATAACCATCAGACAATTTAGTTTTGGCAACACAATTATTGCACAAAAAATTTCCATCATTCATTTTTGTACGAACTAAAGGTCCTACCTCCGTACCACACAAAATGCATTTTTCCTTTGAAAACAATCCCATATTAATTACTCCTTTTCCATACTTGACAAATTATTATTTGTCTTTAAATTCAGTATATCATTTTTCTACTATAAAAACTACCTTTAACGAAAAATAATACATAAATTTGATGTAATTATGTATTATTCATATTTAATTATCTAATTTTAATGGGCTTGTTTCCATGCTTTGATTTTTTCTAATCTTTGCTTAAATCTAGCTTCATTGCCACTGATACCTGGCTTATAGTATTCTCTACCTTTTAAGGATGGTGGCAAGCACTCCATGTTAGTGAGCTTTTCTTTAGTGTCATGGGCATATTGATAGCCTTTACCATAGTTTAAGTCTTTCATTAGTTTGGTTGGAGCATTTCTAATGACAAGTGGGACTGGTTCAGCTAAAGTGTTTTTGGCATCTGAAGCGGCCAATCTATAAGCAACATCGCAAGCATTTGATTTAGGAGCTAGTGACATGTATATGACAGCTTCAGCTAGATGAACGTTACATTCAGGCATACCAATGAAATGACAAGCATGATAAACGCTGATAGCAACGTTTAAGGCATTAGTGTCGGCAAGTCCGATATCTTCAGAGGCAAATCTTGTGATTCTTCTAGCAATATAAATCGGATCTTCTCCTGCTTCTAGCATTCTAGCAAGCCAATATACTGCCGCATCAGGGTCGGAGTTTCGCATAGATTTGTGCAAAGCAGAAATTATGTTGTAGTGTTCTTCTCCATTTTTATCATAAAGCAAGGCCTTTTTGGATATACTATTTTCGATTATGTCTTTAGATACTTGAATGATGCCATTGTTATCTTCTTCGGCATTGGTGATTATCATATCTAAAGTGGTTAAGGCACTCCTCGCATCACCGTTTGCAAAATCAGCAATTATTTTTAAGTCGTCTTCACTGATGTTTATCTTTTCTTTACCAAAACCTCTTTCATCAGTGATGGCTCTTTTAAGTAAAATTAAAATATCATCACTAGATAATTCTTTTAAAACAAATACTCTACATCTTGAAAGTAAGGCGTTATTAATTTCAAATGATGGATTTTCAGTGGTGGCCCCAATTAAGACAATTGAACCTTTTTCGACAAATGGTAAAAAAGCATCTTGCTGAGCTTTATTAAATCTATGAATTTCATCGACAAAGACTATAGTTCTGATGCCTAGTCTAATACTATTTTCGGCATCTTCCATAACCTTTTTTATCTCTTTGATACCAGATGTTACAGCCGAGAATGTAATAAATTCAGATTTTGTTTTATGGGCAATTATTCTAGCTAATGTGGTTTTACCGACTCCTGGTGGGCCCCAGAAAATCATGGAAGAGATGTTGTCTGATTCAATCATTTTTCTTAGTAATTTGCCTTCACCAATTAGATGGGTTTGGCCGACAAATTCAGTTAGATTTCTTGGGCGCATACGAGATGCTAATGGTTCGTTTGCTTCATTGTCAAATAAAGATTGTTGACGCATGATTATTTCTTAATTATTGTTTATCGTTATTTTGTCCCCAATTGGCGCTGGATACCCAATCCGATAATTTTTCTGTTTGCTCCTTAGATGCTTTATTAGTATAGATATTTTTTGAATTTTCTATAGCTTTGGTGATGTACATCAATAAATCTGGGTTAGCTTGTAAAATCTCCTGACTGACAAACAATACTTCTCCTCCATTTAATTCATCTCTCAAAAGAGCATTAAATCCTAATAAATTATACATAAGTGAGCTATTCTTACCATCTTCATACGTAAAATAAACGCCCTCTGGAAAAGTTACATAATTTCCTGTAAGAATAAACCAAGGAAATCTCACTTCCAGTCCTGATGCAAATTTTTCGGTAACTCCATTTTCTGATAATGTAATTTCATATTTAACTTGATAATTTTTAAAACTTCCTTGTAAATTATCCAAACCATGAATATAAAACCAGCTGGTTACTAAATCTTTACGGGTATAAAAAACTAAGAATGGCTTGCACATTAACATTATGCCTAATATAGCAACTAATAAACTTACTGCTACATATAAAAGATTAGTACTATTTGGTTCACTAATAAGCATAATGGCAAACATTATTGTTAATGGCACAAAGATAATAGCACAAAGTAAGCCTATTTTCTTATAATATTTTTTGTTTTGAGCCACAAATAAATTTTTAAATCTGTCAAAATCAATCATAACTTGATATTTAATTTCTCTCATAGATATTCTCCTTTTTATTTTGTATTTTTCTTTATAGATTTTAAATATATTTTAATTTTTGGCATTTTGTGGATGAGGTACACCACCTCCTTTGATTTGTCATATAGTTTAATTTCAATAAAGTGAATTATTAAATATATCTGCTGTTATGTTTATTGTATCATATATGTTTTCTCTTGTCACTCCGATTAAAACAATTCATTTAATTATCTCTATTATGATTTTTTCTATAAATGTTTATCTCTTAAAGTAGTCCATTTTCATATGCTTTTTTGACTATTACTACTCCAACATCTTTTTATTTTTATTAGGCTTGGCTTATATAAGTACTATCTCTAAATACTTTTGTCATATCTAGTAGACACTCTATATTAGTAATTTCCTTTTTAGTGTCATGAACAAATTGATAACTTTTCCCATAATTTAAGTCTTTCATTAGTTTGGGGCATTTCTGATGACGAGTGGAACTGTTCATCTATAACATTTTTAGCATCTGAGGTGGCCATAAGTAACATCGCAGTCATTTGATTTAGGAGCTAGTAACATATAGATAGGAGCTTCAGCAAGATGGACGTTGCACTCTGGCATACTAATGAAGTAGCAGGTGTGATAGACATTGATGGCAACGTTTAGAGCGTTAGTATCGGTAAGGCCGATATCTTCGCCGGCTTCTAACATTCTAGCAAGCCAATATACTGCCGCATCAGGATCAGAATTTCTCATGGATTTATGTAAGGCAGAGATGATGTTATAGTGTTCTTCGCCATTTTTATCATAAAGTAAGGCTTTTTTAGATATACAATTTTCGATGATATCTTTAGATACTTGAATAGTGCCATTTTTATCTTCTTCAGCATTGGTGGTGATTATATCTAAGGTAGTTAAGGCATTTCTCGCATCACCGTTGGCATAGTTAGCAATTATTTTTAGGTTTTCTTCGCTAATGTTTATTTTTTGTTTACCAAAACCTCTTTCATCAGTAATGGCTCTTTTAAGTAAGGTTAAAATATCATTACTAGATAATTCTTTTAAGACAAATACCCTACATCTTGAAAGTAAGGCATTATTGATTTCAAAGGATGGGTTTTCGGTGGTGGCTCCGATTAAAACGATTGAGCCTTTTTCAACGAATGGTAGGAAGGCGTCTTGCTGAGCTTTGTTAAATCGATGAATTTCATCGACAAAGACAATGGTTTTGATACCTAGTCTCTTATTATTTTCGGCATCTTCCATAACTTTTTTTATCTCTTTGATACCTGAGGTTACAGCTGAGAATGTGATAAATTCTGATTTTGTTTCATGGGCAATTATTCTGGCCAATGTGGTTTTACCGACTCCTGGTGGGCCCCAAAAAATCATGGAAGATATGTTATCTGATTCAATCATTTTTCTAAGTAGTTTGCCCTCTCCTATTAAATGAGTTTGACCGGCAAATTCAGTTAGATTTCTTGGGCGCATTCTAGATGCGAGTGGCTCATTTTTAGGAATTTCAAATAGTGACTGTTGATGCATGTTATCACCTCTAATAAAATTATATATTATTGGTAGTTTTGATTCAAGTTTGGTTTTTAAATAGAGCTATTAATGCAATTGCTTGTGTTGTTCTAGTGACAAAAACTCGACATTCATTCCTGCTTTTATTGACATTGTCATCATTAAAGCAAGATAGAATTTTTTACTTTTTTATATCAAATATATCATAATCCAACTTTTATGAGAATTATTACGATAAATATCAACACGATTTTATATTTTTTCACATGAGTGTGTTATAAATAATTTATAAAATAAAGGTTTCTTAAAGTAAACTACTATAATTAAACCACCATTAATTTCGTTATGGTGGTTTCTATATTTATCTTTTTTTATTTCCTTTTGTTAATTCATCGTATAAATTTTTTAAGTGGGAATTATCCAAATTTGGTAAGTTTTCAATAATAACATTTGCCATACGAGCTTTATCTTCGTCTGAAAATTCAATATATTCGTCTGGGTCTACTGGTGGTAATTCACTCTCATCTTCTAAAAAAATGGTATAGTCAAAATTGTTTTTATGATATATTCCAACACTTTCTGATATTGATGAGAGTTGTCCATTTAAAAATCTACTATTTTCCCATCCTTTACTACTGATAAATAGGCTTTCAGCATCTGATGTTGGTAAATTATTTTGTATATTAGCTTTTTTATTAATCATAGAAAAATTTCTACTAAATTTATATGGTCTATAAGCTGAAAATACAAAATCTAAATCATAATTTCTAATGAAATCGTTTAGCAAAAACAAATCTGATTTTAAATGAGAAGTCTTGGCTTCTAGTGATGTATCAATTGTTTTATCATAAAATATAACGCCAGAAGAATGTTCTAACATTCCCATTCTTTCAAATGCATAATTTTTCATTTCTATTTTTGGAAAGTTAAAGGTATGATTTAGTTTTCCTTCTAAAACTGCATTTATAATTCTAGTTTCATTTGCTAGTATTTTTTCTAAGACAGTAAATAAATCTTTTCTATCAGTCATTAATGATTTTATATTATCAGAGTGATTGAAAACACTTTCAAATTCTTGCATATTGGTTTTAATGACTTTTTCTTCTAGACCTAATATGTGAAAAAGTCTAGCTGAAGAAATAGTTACTTTGGCTTTCTTTCCAATACTACTATCAATAATAAACACTTTATCTTTATATAATTTTTCATATAAATACATATTATGTTCTAAGGCTTTAAATATTTGCTCTAGTTGCTTTTCTGTTAAAAGAGAATTTAAATTTTTTATTTGTTCTCCTTTGTGTAGAGTAATGCTTAAATCTTCTGTAGATAATTTGTAAATTTTTGTTCTTTGAAATTCATCAATAAAGTTATAAAGCATATCATATAATTCATATTGTTTTATTATTTCTTTGACATCTTCAAATTGCATTAATAACATCATTAAAATTTCCGTTGTATTTTCTTCTATATCTAACTGTAACACACCAATTAAATCTATACCATATTTTTGGATTAAATGATGATTACATAATTTTAAAAAGTTTGCTAGGTCGCTTGTTGTTATTATTGATTTGCTTTGTTCATTATACATAAATATGTCTCCAATCTATTCTTAATTTATTTCATATACGTTTTTTTTGGTTAATTTTTATCATTATTCACCATAGTTAAGCCCTCTTTAGTTAAAATATATAAAGTATCTATTACTTCTTCAATATATTTTCTATCATGAGAAACACTTATGATGGTTCCATTATATTCTCTTAATACTTTTCTAATTACAGGATTAGAAAGTGGGCTGACATTTCTAGTTGGTTCATCTAAGATTAAGACGTTGCATTCATCTAAAACTAATTTTATTAAAAATAATTTAGCTTTAGTTCCATTGCTTAAATTTTTGATTTCACTATTCATTTCTTCTCTTGTAAATTTCATATTACCTAAATACATTCTAGCTTTTGTGATTTGGTCTTTATCTGAGTTTGGACATATAAAATCTAAAACATTTTTATAGTTATTTAAGATATCTTCATAGGTTTGTGGCATATATCCTAGTTTGATATCAGGGCGTGTTTTTAATTGTTCATAAATTATTTTTATGAGTGTTGATTTACCTGTTCCATTTTTACCAATAATACATGTGTGAGTATTTCCTATAATATTTAGTTTGATGTTTTGAGCTAATACTTTATCTTCTGATTTAAGGACTGGTATATCTAAGTCTATTATTTGCTTGGTTTTTGGTATTTCTACTTTTTCAAAGAAGAAGTTAATGTTTTCTTCTACATCTGGCATTTCGGTTAGTTTTACGTTATTTAATTTACTTTCTACCGATTTTAACGAATGCATTTTCTTTTTTAGAAGTCTTGCTCCATGTGGGTCTTTCCTAGAGATTGTGTTTTGATGATATTCAACTTTCTGCATGACCTTTTTTAATTTTTCTTGTTGTTTGTTAAATTTTGTTTTTTCGTTTTTAGCTACTTGTGATTGTTTTTCTATCTTTTTTATTCTTTTTTCAACGTATGTGTCATAATCTATTTTCAATAATGTGTGACGGCAATCTGTTTTCTTTTTTATTTGTTCTAGGTGTAAGATCATATTAGCTGTTTTGGATAATAATGTTTCATCATGAGATACATAAATTATTGGTTTATTTTCATTTTTAATAAAGTTTTCTAACCAGGTTAGAGTTTCGATATCTAAATCGTTGGTTGGTTCATCTAAGAATAAGATATCATATTCATCTAATAATAGTTTTAAAATATTTATTTTTACTTTCTCGCCACCTGATAAGGTTGCGATAGTCTGATTTAGTATATCGTCATTTAGATTAATTGTATCTAGATTTTTATAAAGCTTATTTATTTTTTCATAATAGTCGGTTTCATCTTTAAATAGAAAATCATATACTTTTTTATTTATGTCTTCTTCAGTCATCGATTGTTTTAAATAGCCAATCCTATAATTTTTCGAATTTATACTTCCTGTGATTTCCGCATACTCACATATGCCTAACAGTGATTTTAAAAGAGTTGATTTACCATTTCCCTCTTCGCCAATGATGGCGAGTTTATCTTTAGAATTTAAAGTTAAAGAAAAATCTTTTATTATATATCTATCATTTATTTTTATATTTAATTTTTTTACTTCAAACATATTATGCCTCCCTTATTCGGCATAATCAAAGTTTATGCCTAACTTATACGCATAATCTTCTCATCTTCACCACCTCCTAAAATAAATTTTAGTTCTCTAATAAAATTATATATTATTGGTGAGTTTGATTCAAGTTTGAAGTTTTAAAGACTATAATAAAAAGAACTATTAAAATTAAATTATTTTTAATAGTCTTTTATTTTCACTTTGTAATCTATGTTATTACCATTCTTTTTTAGTATTTACTAATTCTTTAATATATCCAGTTAGGCAAAATGGTGCGAGAATAAAGGCATAAAAGAGCGCATAAAAAATGAACGCAAGTATGCTTCTTTTTTCTAATTTACAGTCTATTTCTTTAAATACATTTTGTCTTTTTATTTCTATAACTAGGCATAGTATCATACCAAGTAATATTACTAATAGAGTTAGAAAGCCCATGAATAAATTATTATGGAATAGTAAGAAGATGAGTCCTAGAGGAATAAAGATTAAGAGTGCGAAATCGACAAATGGGAAAAATATATTCATGCACATTAAAAATTTTGATTTTAAGTTTAGTTTTTTTGAGGTTATGATTTTTGTTTGTTTAAAGGCTTCAATCATACCTCTCGCCCATCTTTTTCTTTGCCTAAATAGTCCTTTGAAGGTGTCTGGGGCTTCGGTGAAAGCAACGGCGTTTTTGGCAAAGTTTGTTTGATAACCTTTTGATAATAAGTTCCACGTTAAGACAATGTCTTCGCCAACGCATGGTCTCCAGCCACCTATTTCTTTTATTTGTTTTGTTTTATAGGCACTGAAAGCACCTTGGGCTACTAAAGTAGAATGGTAGCTTCCTTGATATAGTTTTACGCCAAAAATTCCTAAGGTGTAATCCCACTGCTCGAGTTTAGTGACAAAGTTTGTTTGATCATTTTTGACAAATATGCTTCCGGCGGTGGCTACTACTTTTTCTTCTGAATTTACTAGTTTGTTCATGATGTTTTTTAGTGCTAGTGGATGAAGTGTGGTGTCGCTATCTACAGTGATGACATAATCTGTTTTAACATGTTTTAATCCTACGTTTAAGGCATATGATTTTCCTCTATGTTTTGTTTCTAATATAGTTATTTGGTTATCACAGTTTATTTTCTTTAATAGTTCTAATGAACCATCGGCCGATCCATCGTCTATAGCGATTATGTGTATGTTTCCATGATATTTTTGACATGCAATAGATTCGATGGTTTTTTTGATTGTTTTTTTAGCATTATATACGGGTACTAATACGGTTACATCGCATTCTTGTTTTTGACAATGTTTTCTTTCTTTTTTCATAAATAGTAAGCTTAAAAGTGTGAACATATAAATAAAGCCTGGTATTAAAGCGACAAAGGTTACAAGGTATATAGCTATTGGATAACCGAAATAGCAAGCAATATCTTGAATCCAATTAATATTAATACATATAGCAAATACAAGATACAAAAGTGAAATAATTAATACTATAATCATTCTATCGCCTTTACTGTATCTTATGAGGCTTTGAAAAGGATGGTTACTATTTGTAAGGGTTTGAATATGATAAAGTGGTGATGATTATGAAAAAGATAGTTATATTAATTATTCTTGTTTTAATTATTATTGGAGTTATTTGTTTAAAGAAAGACAAAAGAGAAAATAAAGATATTCCGATACTTTTATATCACGATTTTGTGGTGAGGGTTCCTGATGAAGATCCGGATGATTTTAATTATATAAATACACCTTTAAGTTTTGAAGAAAATATTAAAACATTATTAGATAATGGTTATACTTTTTTATCATTTAAAGATTTGAATGATGCTTATAACGGGAAGAAAGAACTTCCTGATAAACCGATTTTAATTACGTTTGATGATGGTTATTATAGTAATTACAGATATATTTTTCCAATTTTAGAAAAGTATAATGTGAAGGCTTCTATTTTTATAGTTACGGATAATATTGGGAAGATGATTGATGGGAAAAAGTATTTATCTTGGAGGCAGTGTGAAATTATGTATGAAAGTGGTTTGGTAGAGATTTTTAGTCATAGTACGAAACATGTGTTTTATGATAGACTACCAGTTAGAGAGCTTAAGGATGATGTTAATGAATCGTATCAAGAAATTGAAAAGCATTTAGGAAAACAAGATTTAAAGGTTTTTGCTTATCCTTATGGTGCTTATACAAAGGAAAGTGTTTTTGTTCTTAAGTTACATGGTGTGGATATGCAGGTGTATGATATTGGAATGAACAATTTTAAAGATTTTGATAAAAGTTATATAAAAAGATTTAATATTCCGTGTGAAATGACTGGGTTAGAAATTATTGATGAGATTAATTAAAAAGACAATTCTAGGATTTAGGATTGTCTTTTATTTACATGTATAGCCTTGCACTTCTAAGACTTGTTTTAATTCGGAGACGGTTATTTCTTGGGTGGTGTCTATTCCTATGAAACTACCACCATGTTCTTTGGTTACAAATCTAATTCCATCATCGGTTACAGAGGCGCTCATATATGGTTTAGTTTGTCTTATCATATTAACATAATTTTGTCTTTGGTCTAAAAGTTCTTCTGGGAAAATCATATTAACAGTGAATACCATATCTTTTATTTTTTTATTATTGACTTTTATTTCTAGGTTTGATTTTGTTTTAATATTAGATGAGGTACCTTCGGCTGTGCAGGTTAAGGTTTTGGTATTTTTAGAATCGATTAGAAAAACTATAACTCCAAATGCTACGAGTAATAATACTATAAATACTATCAACTTTTTATCTATTTTTTTCATATATTTCCTACTTTCCTAAGGCATCCATTATTTTATCTTCATTTACGGCTCCAACTAATGTTTCTTTAACTTTGCCATTTTCAAATATTATGAGGGTTGGAGTAGCGCTGATTTCATATTTTTCTATGATTTCATCATTTTCACTAGCATCCATGTCAACGGTTGCTATTTTGATATTTTCATTATTTTTGGCAATATCTATTAATGTAGTTAACATAGCTACACAAGGTGGACAGGATTTAGATGTAAATTCTAAGACAACTGGTTTATCGGCACTTAAAACTTCTTTTGAAAAGTTCTCATCAGTGACTTTAACTATTCCGACATTGGCAGCTTCTTCTGGCTCTTCTAAGTTACTTTGACTAAAATAATAGATGCCGGTGAATGCACATAATATAGCTATAAAAATTACTATTTCAATTATTAATTTTACTTTTTTATTCATGTTATACCTCCTAACCAATTATGCCGATAATTCCTGTGATGGTGTACCAAACTCCACTTAAAATTAAGATGCTTCCCGATATTTTGTTTATGATATTATAATGTTTCTTTATGAAGTCAAAGGTGCTTTTCATTTTTTCTAGGAATAAGGTTGTTACAATAAACGGGATGGCAAGTCCTAGAGAATAGATTAATAATAAGGTTGCGCCTTTTAAAACACTGCCTGTAGTGCTGGCTAATATTAAAGCGGATGATAAAAAGGCACCGACACATGGGGTCCATGATAATGAGAAGATTATGCCAAATAAGACTGATGTTATAAATGTTAAGTTTTTCTTTTCTTGATTTGTGCCTTTTGTTTTATTTAAAAATTTGATGAATAAAACTCCTATATAATTTAAACCAATTATGATTAAGAATATTCCAAAAATGATATTGATATAATCTGTATACTCATGAACAAATTTGCCAAAAGTACCAGCAAACACACCTAAGAGGATAAAGATTATACTAAATCCGCAAACAAAGCCCAATGAATTAATAATGGATTTTTTCATGCTTTTACTTTCGGTAGCAAAATAAGAAATATAAATTGGAATTACAGGTAATATGCATGGTGAGATGAAAGAAGCGATTCCTTCGATAAATGTAATTAGATACTCCATATTTAGCCTCCATTGATATTTTACTTAACACTTTAAATGATACCATAAAAAAGTGGGCTATTCAATATATTAGTTTTTGGATTTTTTATTCGCTTTTTTGTTATTTATTTTAGTGATTTCGTTTATTTTTTCTTGGTAACCTTTTAAGGCCGAAAAGGGAGCAAACTGAGCGGAACGATTTTTTAATGACATTGGTTTTCTTTTTTTAGATACGTGATGTGGCATATTTATAATATCATCATAGTTAGGCATGATGACCTCCTATTTGTTCGTTTCGCTTTTTGGTGGTAGCGGCTTTTTCTAAATCCATAAGTTTTAAAATGGAATTTTTACCATATTTTTCTTTAATATTTAAAAGGGTCCCTTGGAGTTTTCTTTCTTTTGCTTCTTCTTTTTTTTCATTTTCTAAGATGTTAGTTTGTTTTTCTGAATCTGAAAATAAATCTAGTTGATGATATTTTGTTTTATGAATTTCTAATTTTTCATCTGTTACATCAATGGCGGTTAGGTTAATTCTTTTGATTAATAGTTTGGGATCAATAATTTTATCATATAGTTTTATTAAAGCATTCATGATTATTTTAGAAGATGATGTTTTATGGGGTAAGGTTATGGTCCCGTGAGCATGTTTGGGGATTTTTCTTCCATAAAAGTCAGTGGTTATTTCTCCTTCATAATTGTTATTTATGTTTTGAATGTCATAACCAATGGTTAAGGTTAGTTTATCTGTGACAAGGCTTTTGGCGGTAAGGTCAAGGGCAAGTGAATCAGCCATTTCACAGACAACTAATTTAGTTTCTTTATAATTATATGGACAATCAAGTACTTGACCTGAGGTTATACATCTATTATTTGGAGTATAGGATTTTATAGACTCTATTGTACATGGCTCATATCCCCAAGCGTGATCGATTAATAACTCGGCATTTATACCGAATAGTTTATAAAGTAAGTCTTCGTTTTGAATAGAACATCTAGCAATATCTCCCATGGTATAGATGCCATATTTTTCTAATCTTTTGGCTATTCCTTTACCTACCCGCCAAATATCGGTAATTGGTTTATGATACCATATTTGCTTTCGATAAGTCTTTTCATCAAGCTTAGCTATTCTAACTCCATATTTGTTTGGTTTTGTGTGTTTTGCTACAACATCCATTGCAACTTTAGCTAGAAATAAATTGGTACCTATGCCAGCGGTGGCAGTAATACCTGTTTGTTTATAAATATCATTAATTATTTTGGTGACAAGTTCTTCTGGGGCAAGGTTATAATATTTTAAATAGTTAGTTATGTCGGCAAATATTTCATCAATTGAATATACGAATATGTCATCACTTGATAAATATTTTAGATATATGCTATAGATTTTGGCTGATGTATCTATATAATGAGCCATTCTAGGTTTGGCTATTATGAAAGATAATTCTTTGGTTTTATCTTTTTTTAATTCATCATCATTAGAGGATTGACCAGTAAATGGTTTATAACTATTTTGTTTTTTTCTTAGTTTATTTATTTCTTTTACTTTTGATATTACTTCAAACAGTCTAGCTCTACCACCTACTCCATACTGTTTTAAAGATGGGCTTACAGCAAGGCAAATGGTTTTTTCAGTTCTTTCTTCATCGGCAACAACGAGGTTTGTTTTTAAAGGATCTAATCCTCTTTCTACGCATTCTACTGAAGCATAGAAACTTTTTAAATCGATACATATATATGTCTTCTCCATTTATATCACCATAATTATTTTATCACGAACGTTTGTTCTTTTGAATGATTTTTTTGTTTTTGGAAAAAATTTACAAAAAAAGATTATCTTTTGATAACCTTGTTATGTTAAAAATATAAGCCATATTCCTAAGATGATAAAAATAATAAAAGTGATTATACTAAATTTACTAATACTAATTTTTTTCATATTGTTTTTTTCTAGGGATTTGGCTTCTCCAATATATTTTAGACCAAATAGTTTGGTTTTACTTAAATCTTCACTTGTGTATAATCCGAAAGCCATTGGATTATCATATTCCGAGTATTCAAAGTCTTTTAATTTTAATAGATCCAAAAACATGATTAAATCGGCAGAACATCCTGATATATTTAAAATGGACAACCAAATTAAGATAGAGTTATTTATTAGTATTCCAATTATGTAAGTAATAACACCAATTATAATGAATGGGAATAGTAATGAAATTAAAATGTTTGTTTTGCTGATATTTTGTTTACACAAACAGCATAATATCCCCCTCTCTAGATGAGCACCATAGTTAATGTTTTTGAATTTGGCACCATTAATAACGTAAGCTAGACTGTGCAGTAGTTCGTGGAGAATTAGATATGGAATGATAAGTAAAAATATTAATTCAAAATTTTTATCAGTCATAGTAATCTCATTAGAGAAAAAGAAAGTTATAAATAGCATAATAATTAAAAATATAACTGATATTATTTGGAGAGTTACTCCATTCATTTCATATACATAATATTTCCTTTCTTGATTCATTTTTCAACTCCTATAATTAATTTATATGTATTAATGTTTTTTTGTAATTTTGATAGAGCAATTTTACTTTTATTTTTGCTATACTTCACCTCTATGCTTTTTAATACATTTTAATTATAACATAACTTCTTTAGCTAATATAGTCTCTATTGATTACGGGAGTTTTTGCTATTTTTTATAATAAAAAACCCACACTTAAATGTGTGAGTTTAAATTTCAATGGAGCGATAGTTGAGTGAGTACACAACTTTTTCTCACACGAGGATGATATATAAATCATCCAACTAAAATGATTATACTATATTTTTTTCTTTTTTTAAACTATCTATTTAAATATTTTATTATTAAACTATTTAAGTCTATCCATTCTTCCACATGATAAGTATCTTTTTCATCAATACTATTATATGGATTTGGAGTTTCAATAGCCTTTACTAAAAAATCTTTCAAATCACTTTTTGGACATTGTTTAATATCTTTTTTTGCTTTTTCCCAACCATAGAATTTATCTAAGTTTTGAATATCAAAATTATACCCAATTCCATATGAACCAGTTGATACACTGATGCAATCTAAAATAAATAACATTAAATTATCTTTATTTATTTTTTTCTTTATAAATGACATATATTTTTCATCATCAAATAATAATACCATATTATATCTATTATAATATTCATTACTATACATGTTTATTTTATTAGTTTTAATATTTTCTAGCATATTTTCGTACAGACTATTAATAGCTTCATATCTTGAAGTATTAACTAATTCATCATGCCTATGTTCTGGTTTTAACCAATATGCTATCTCTCTAATAAAATATAAATTTTGATAATCAGCTTTTATTTCATCAATAAATTTTTCAAAATCATCATCTGATAACATTAAAATTAAATCAGCTATAATAATTTGAGTTCTACTATTTGCACTTAATTGAAAAAAAAGTGGTGAATTATCTATTTTATAATAAGAAAAATACATAACTAATAACAATGGTAAGAGTTTATCCTTATTTATTTTATCTAAATACATTTGAAATGTTTCTAAAGTGTATTTTTCTACCCATCCAGGATATATTCTTTCCATTTTAAAATATTGTTGATATAATTCTTCAGGCTTGAAATTATTATTATTTATAAATGAAATAAAATTATTTATTTCTTCATTTATTTTAATAAATTCATTTTCAGTTTTATTAAAATATAGGTTAAAGTACTTATTATTATAAATTCTTTTGTCAAGAACTGAAGCTCTATATTCTTTTTTATTAATATATGTTTGATGTTCTGGAATAAATTCAATTTTTTCTTTTTTGCTATATCTATTTTCATCAAAGTATTTTTTTATATTAGGAAATAAATAACATAATATTTTTTTATATTTATTAATTTCGTATTTATTTTTTCCAAATAAATCATCAAAATATTTCGTTGTATCAATATTATACTTTTCAGTACTATAAATGTATTCATCACCATATACATAGCGATCCTCTGAAATATAATAAGTGCTATTATTATTAATTTCATTCCATAATTCTGGATTTTTCATCGCAATAGTTTCAATAAGCAACATATCAAGACTATTAAGATCTTTCATATTGTTAAAGCTTGCATTAAATGTTGAATTTATTATTCTTTTAAAGTCACGTAAATCTTTAATGTTTTCCATAATGATTTTAATTAATTCTTCTTGCTCATCATCTTTAACAATTAGTTTTGAGTGACTTAAATAATTACTTAAACATATTTTTATTACATTTTGTAATACGTTTCTATCTAATTTTGGTACAGAAAACTCTAATTGCACTATTTTTTCTAAATATGAATAATCAATATCTAATTTAGATTCAAAATGCTTTTTCATAGCTGATTCATCATAAGATAAAATGTATATAATTCTTTTAAAATCAAATAAATTATGAATTGTTTTTAAAATAAATAGAATTTGCTCACTTGAACATCTTTCAAGATTATCTAAGACTAAAACTATTTTTATATTATTAGATTCTAAATAGTTATTAATAATTTCTTTAATTCTATCAATATTCGTTGTATTTTCAAGCAAGTAATCAATTGAATATCCAATATTTGTAGTAATTGTTTTCAGATATGTTTTCGTAAATTTATTTATTTCATTTATTCTGAATCCACAATTGGTATTTTTCATTATAGTATCGAAGAAAGCAACTAATAAGGATTTATTATCACCATATACCCATGGCTCAAAGTCATCTATAAATACTAAATTTTCTTTTTTTAATTTATCTTTAACATTATTTAAAATTGTTGTTTTACCAGAGCCCCAATCTCCCTTTAGAGACATTACAAATTTTGAATCATTATTGCAATTAATAATAGTACTTGTTATTTGATTGATAACTTTATTTCGTTCTAGTAAATCATAATTTACTGCTTCATCTCCTATAAGAATAAATTCAGTTTCTTCTGGAATTGTATTGTCATATAATTGTTTTAAGTCAAAAACATTTGGATTTCTTTTATTATTGTTTTTTATATTTAATATAGTAATATACAAATATCTAAAAACTAATAATACTCCAATTATAATTAAAAATATATTTGAACATATCTCCTTATATGGATATACTACAAGAATATTTTTAAACAGATGTAACATGATTTTATAAAGACAAATAGTAGTCAAAACAATCATACTATAAAAATCTATATAATTAACAGATTTTAAGAATAAAAGACTATGCAGTTTAAGAGATAATAACTTTATCAATATAAATACAGAAACGCAAATGATAATAGGTAATTTTACTTTATCATATATGAATGCAAACAAGTTAAAATAATCAATTATAACTGTTATAGAAAGTAGTGCTATTGTCGTTAATAAAAAACTTATTAATCCATATTGTTTGTATATGTTTTTAAAGTATTTAATTAGTGCCATAATATTCCTCCTAACAAAAAAGTATCATTCTATTGAATGATACGAAATTTATTGTAATTATTATAGCACATTATTACTATTAAATCTATTGATTATTAAAAAACAATGAATCCTACGATTCATAGGGTGACTTCTTTTAATATCTATAATATAATGGATTTAGAAAGAAGGGATTTTTATGTTTATGAAAATATTTGGAGGAATTGCAACACTTATTTGTTTGTTTTTTATTATTATATTTATTGGAATTACTTTCATCTTTGGTGTTGATACTTGTAGTAAGGATTTGATGGAATCGGTTAAATCACCAAATGTGGAATATACAATAAAAACTTATTTAAGGAATTGTGGTGCTACAGTTGATTTTGAAGTAGTAGCTGATTTATGTGATAAAAATGATAAATGTAAAAATATATATTCTGGTTATCATGAGAGTGTATCATTTGTTTACTGGATTGATAACGATAATGTTTTTATAAATCAAAAAACATTAAACATACATAAAGATAAATATAATGGTTATGATTACGATGATGCATTTAGATTATATAGAAATATTGAAAACTATAAAGAAATGTATTTAATTGGTAAAAATAATAATGAATATAAACTTGATGGACTTGAGGCAGATTATATAGATGAAATTGCAACTAGTATATTCGATTTTAATAATAGTAATTCTTTTAATGATTATGATTTTATATTCAAAATTGTTGATTTAGAAAAGAGATATACAAATGAATATTTGCTTAAAATTGATAATAATAAAATGTATTTGATAAATAGTGATAAAATGAGTGAATTAAATAGAACTGATTATGAATATATGAAAAAGATATTAACTTCTAATGATTTATACAATTTTAGTTAAGGGGGAATATTATGAAAAAGAATATAATTGACTATTATGCATTAATAATGATGTTATTATTTATTATTTATAATATTATATTAAAAGATTTAAAAATCGGTGGATTGTTATATCAAATATTTATGATAGCTTTAATAGTTTTAAATATAATTATTTTAATCAAGTTTAGAAAAAGAATAAAATTAAAAGGTTTAATAATAGTAGTTTACTTTTTTATATGGTTTCTATTTTCAAAAAATGCTTTACAATGTTGCTTCGGCATAACTAATATATTTACATTAATAGCAATTGGATTTATGGAAAGTAATTTTATTAAAGTTATATCAGTTCTTATCACACTATTCTTTGTTGTTTTCTCAATGCCATTATTATTTGTTTATTTGTTAGCATATGGTTCTGGTATAAGTGAAGAATCAGGTAGAAATGATATATATGATGATATGCATTATTATTGTGAAAACAATTATGAAGTGTATTCTTATTCAGCAGGTGCTATGGACAGTTTTCATTATAGTATAGGTAAACATTATGAGTTTTTAGATATTGATGGTATAATATTTATATCTTACAACGAACGAAATGAAGTTTCACAAGAAGAGTATAATAATTATTTAAATACTCATAAATGTAAATTGGTTGGTGATGTGAATGGATCTAAATAAAATATCTAATTTTATAAAAACAAAAAGAAAAGAATTAGGAATTACTCAAGATGAATTAGCAGAAAAATTGTTTGTTACTGAAAAAGCTATTTCAAGATGGGAAACTGGAAGAGGAACTCCAGATATATCTTTGCTTCTTCCATTATCAAAAGAACTTAATGTAGATGTATCAGAGTTATTAAATGGAGAAGAAAATAAAAAATGTAAAAATGATGTAGAGCAATTAATTGAATATAACGAAATAACTAAAGCAAACAAATACAACTTTCAATTTAAATTAACTATTTTCTTTTATATATTATCAATATTATCGTTCTTATTTTATTTAAGATTTGAATACGATCCAAATATAGAAGTTAATTATTTTATTAGATTATTAATTATTGTTATTGCTTCTATATTCGTAATAATTGGTAATAAAATATATAGTAATAATTATGTTGAAAAGTTAGAAGATAAAAAGAAAGTGTTAAAACTTTCTCATATAATAGTATTTATATATTATGTAATTCTATTATTCAATATGGTAGTATTTGCTAGATATAATAGTATTGATAGTTATAATTTAATTCCTTTTAAATCTATAGTTGATATATTTAAAAATGGTACAACATATGAGGTTATTATAAATATATTTGGAAACTTACTTGTATTTATGCCTTTAGAATATTTCTTAATTGAATTATTTAAAGTTAAAAAGTTTTCGATTAATTTTATATTATCATTTGTAATAATACTATTAATAGAACTATTTCAATATGTATTTAAAGTTGGAGTTTTAGATATCGATGATTTAATTCTTTGCACATTTGGTATGATGATATTTTATATTATATATACAAGAATCAAAAAAGATGATTAACGTTCATAATCATCTTTTTCTTTGCCTTTTTCATTGTCCCAATCTGTAATTTTATCGAATGTTTTTTCACTAATAATTTTATTATCATATAAATCTCCAACAACTTCTGCATATATATCTTCTTTATCTTTTCTATGAAACATTCTTTTTAAGAAGTTGATTAGTTTTTCAAGTAATTGTTGTAATTCCTGAAGTTGAAATTTTAAATTAAAATTGTCCTTTCTATATTCATTGATTTGTTTTTCTTGTGTTTCTACTTTTTCACTTAAATTATCTACTCTTAATTGTAATGCATCATTACTTTCTTTTAAGTTTTTAATTTTTCTAGAATCCTGTCTTGCTTGTTTAGTAATAATATTTAAGTTTGCTGATAATTCTTTAACATCTCTATACTCATCAGTTGTTTTATCAACTTTATCAATATAATCTTCTAATTTGCTTTTTTGTTCTTTTGAAATGATAAACAAATCATCTCTTAAAGGTACTTTTTTTAGTTTATCTATTTCTTCTTTTATATTATTAGAATCATTTTTTAATTCTAAAGAATTATTGCTTATTGAATCTATTTCTTTTTGATGTTTTTCAATTAGTTCTTTTGTTTCTTGATAGTTAGTCATATCAGCTACATTAATATCTCTATTTCTACCTTTCATTTTTTGCTTTAAAGTTGCATCTAGGTTATATTCTTTGTTGTATTCTTCAATACATAAAATTCTCATTTTATCTTGTAATTGCATTAAAGAAGTTCTAGTAAATACATCAGTTTTACCAACTTGTTTACTCATACCAGTTTTACAATTATATTTTATTGGAACGCCTACAATATGCATGTGAGGACTTGTCTCATCATAATGAATAATAGCACTACATACTTTAAAGTTTGGTATTAACAATTCTAAATCATCAACTTGTTTTGAATAAACATTAGTCATTTTATGCTTATAGTCTAAATCTTTTGTGTCCCAAAATTTCTTATCTCCAAGTTCAATAATAATCTCACAAGCTAAATCACTTTTAGAGTTATCACTTACTTTTTTGAAATAGTCATCGATCTTTCTATCTTCTCTTGTTTGTTTATTATTGTATTCTAATCTAGCTTCTTCAAATTCAGTTTTATAAAAATTTTCTACATCTTTGTAAAGGGAAGAAGTACCTTTAACGATTACAATTTGTTCTTGTTCATTATCATATTTTCTATAATTATGCTTATCACATTTTGATAAAGTTTTAGCATTTTGTATTCCATTATTAGTCATTGAAGTTGTTCCACTTATATTATTTTTAGCAGAGCTTCTAACACTATTTTTTCTATTTTTATTACTTCCCAAATGTAGAGAATATGGAAGTTCACTTATAATAATCATCTCCTTTCTTATGGCTCAATTTTGGCTTGTCAAAATGTATAACCCCCTAGATATCTTGTCATGCTAACAAGATATCAGTGGTCTAAGGAATATTCCTTAGAATCCTTTATTCAATACTTTGTAATGAAACTATGTACTACATACTTTCAAAACTTCGTATTGTATTGATGAAAATATTTTATCTTCATAAAACATTTTCTTTTGTAAAAATGCTATCGCCACTTTCATTACTTCGTAACAAAACGTGCCACGCATTTTATTTCTTTATCAATTCCATTCTAATAGGTTTACTAGGTATATCTTTTAACTCTCTAGAGTAGTCCACAAAAGTATTACTATCATCAGGAATGTAATTGAATAATTTGTTTAGCTCATCTGCATCTTTCGTAACTACAATATTTTCTTCTTTAATATATATAATTCCAAATCTATATTCTTCCATTTTTACATCTGGATCTAGTTTATAGTAATCTTCTAATGGGAACACTCTAACAATAGCGGAATTATCTTCTACAAAGTTGAAGTAGAATACTTGATCTTTAACATAGTAGATTGCTTCAGTATAAGAAACATTATAATAGTTCTTTAATCTCATAATTATTTCTCCAACTTCTTCTTCAGGCAAGTATTCACTAAATCTTATTTGTCCTATTAGATTACCAAATATACAATCTTGTTTTCTATCTATATAACCATTCTTAAATAATTCATTACATGGGTTAGCAATTGATTCCCTAAAATTAACACATTTAACAAAACATTCACTACCAACTAATTCAAGTTCTACATTATCTACATAATTCATAATTAAATCAGACTTTTCTTCACGAGTCCTTTTCTTCCATGGTTTCATTTGTCTATCATATTCTTCAGGATGAATTCCTTTATTTATAAATGCAATATCACGAGCAACTAAAATATCTTTAGCAGAGTAAGTAAATGTATCACATTTATCAGCAGTATTAATTTTATCTTGCAACATTTCTATAGTATCTTCAATTTGTTTTGCTTTTTCTTTATAATCATTTAAACTAAATGCACCATCTACATAAGCAAGTTTAGCTCTTTCTAATCTTGCTTTTTGTGTTTCAATTTCTTTAGTAATATTTTCTTTAGGTTCATCAAAGTTTTTGATAATCATAGGAACAAAGAATTGATTAACGATAGAATCATATTCAGTTAGTTCATCAACGAAAGTTTTAAAATGTTCCTCAACATCTTTTTCTTTAACTGTTAATTTGCAATCACGACAATAATAGTAAAAGTATTCATGTCCTTTTTTCTTTGAAGCTTTACCGCCTAGAATCTTGCCACATTTTGGACAAAGTAATTTTTGTAAGAAGATATAAGTTAAAGTTCTTGAATAAGCACGAGAGTTATTCTTCTTTTGAAACTGACATTCTTCCCACATTTCTTTACTAACTAATGGCTCTACTACATTAGGGTAGTAAGTTGGATGTTTAGTTCTTTTACCATGAACAAAATCTCCTTTATATATTTCATTTTCAATAACATGAAGTATTGTATTATCTCTCCAATTATCTTTTCCTAGAACTTTTTCTTTCTTAAATAGATTGGCTATTTTTTGATAAGATAAACCATTGTGATAAAGTTCAAATATTCTAATAACAACATCTTTTGTTGATTCATCAATGACTAATTTTTTATCTTCATGTTTATAACCTAATGGTGCTTTATGTGGAATGTGCCCTTGTTTAATTGCACCAGCTAAACCAACTTTAGTTCTTTCACTTGTTCTTTCAATTTCATTTTGAGATACACTCATCATAATACGAGATACCATTCTACCATTTGAAGTAGTAGTATTAATATCATCATTAACTAAATCTAAATAAGCATTATTTTCCTCTAGGAATGTAATAATATTTTCCCAATCAAAGATACTTCTTGTAATTCTATCTTGTTTTAATGCTAACATTGTATTTATTTTCTTATTTTTAATATCTTCTTTTAATCTTTCAAATTCAGGCCTGTAATTTCCTTTTTTAGCACTAATTCCTTCATCAGTATAATAATCTCCAATTTCATAACCTTTGGCTCTACAATAGTCTTCTAATCGTGTTTTTTGTTCTGGTAAACTAAATCCTTCACGAGCTTGATCTTCGGTACTAACTCGCATATAAAGACCAGCTACTTTTTTAACTTCCTTATCAGATAATTCCATAAACTCAACTCCTTTTACAAAAAAAGAGGAGTCAAAAGTATCTAGTAAAGTCTAAATACTACTGACTCCTCAAAATAATTGATATTAATTAATTTTAATTGTTTGTGTTTATATTTCATAGATGTACCTCCATTTCTAGAGCATACCTCTTTCATTGGTTATATATAATATCACTTTTGAAAATAATGTCAATAGTTATAGATTCTTAATAAACTCTTGTAAATCACTAATATAAATATGTTTTTGTAAATTTTCTACATAAACATCTCTACCATGATTAAAAGCTAGAAATGTTGTACCTTTGATGATTATTTTATTTGGTTCTATATAATTGATATTTGTTTTCTCAACTTTACGAATAGAGCCATTGATAAATGTTGGAGTAGTATTACAAAAATCACATATAAACTGGATTCTTGTTTTAAGTTCCTCATCAATAGGTATTTCTTTTGTAATAACTTTTAACATAATTCACCATCCTTTCTTTGGATGGATGATTTATATATATATCTTCCAAGCTCACACGTGGGAGTTCGAGACACAAAAAAATCTATCTTTCGACAGATTTATATATCAAACTCGGTATTGTTCCGAGCAAATTCCTCAATGGAGCGGATGAGGAGAATCGAACTCCCGTAATCAGCTTGGAAGGCTGGGGTTCTACCATTGAACTACATCCGCAATTAGTAGACAATATAAATTATACTATATTTTGAATATTTGTCAATAGCACCCCAGCCGTTTTTTGAAAAAAGGTAGATTTTTATTTGGAATTCCGTTTTATGATAAAAAACTGAAATAAGTCTGATAGTAGTATAATATACATGTTT
>CALVRI010000003.1 GCA_944358525.1 uncultured Bacilli bacterium
GTTTGTGCCGGCTTATTACATGATACATTAGAAGATACAAAAATTACAAAAGAGGATATTGCTCATGATTTTAATCAAAATATCGCAAATTTAGTTGATGGGGTTACCAAACTTGCTAAAATGAATTTTTCTTCAAAGCAAGATCAAAATTATGCGAATACTAGAAAGATTATTACTAGTATAACTGAAGATGTCAGAATTATTATTATTAAGCTTGCAGATAGGCTTCATAACATGAGGACTTTAGGATTTAAATCAGAGTTTAAGCAAAAAGAAAATGCATTGGAAACAATAGAAATATTTGTGCCGTTAGCTTATTATATAGGTGCATATAGAATTAAATCAGAACTTGAAGATTTATCATTACAATATTTAAAGCCTGATATGTATAAAAGAATTGAAGAAAAAAAATTAAAGATTGAAGAAGATAGTGATGAATGTTTAAAAGAAATGTTAGGTACAATCGAACATTTGCTGAATAATCAAAATATTCCTAATGAAATAAAAGTAAGAACAAAAAATATATATGGTATATATAAACGTTTAAGTGAAGGCCATAAATTATCAGATATACATGATTTATTATCATTAAAAATTATGGTAGATACTATTGCTAATTGTTATCAAACTCTTGGACTTATTCATTCAAAGTATCATCCAATAAATGATAAATTTAAAGATTATATATGTAATCCAAAAACTAATATGTATAGGTCATTGCATACGACGGTATTTGGAGAAAGTGATAGATTGGTACAAACACAAATTAGAACATTTGAAATGGATAAAGTTGCTTCATTTGGACTTACAGCATACTGGGATGCAGAAAAAGGTAAAGCTAGAGATATAATGCAACAAGATTTAAAGGATAAATTTCAATTTTTTAATTCTTTAATTGAAATAAATTCCATGTTTGGAGATAACCAACAATTTGTTAAACAGGTAAAAAATGAATTATTTTCAGATAAGGTTTATGTTTATACAACTAAGGGTGATATTGTAGAATTACCTAAAGGTTCTACACCAATAGATTTTGCTTATAAACTTAGTAATGATATTGGAAATACAATGGTTGGTGTATTTGTTAATGATGAATCTGTTCCTATTGATTATATGTTACAAAATAAAGATAGAGTTAGAATTATAACTGATGATTTGTCGTTCGGTCCAAGAGAAGCTTGGCAAGATAAAGCACATACGAGTTATGCTAAAAAGAGGATAAAAGAGTTTAGTCAAAAAATAGCATAATTTTATAGTAATAAAGGAAATATTGTAATAGTATAACCTTGAACTAAAAGTTAAAAACAATTGCAAGTAATTTAAACTAGAAACAATATAGACAAAACAAATTATATTTTGAGTTTATAGGGAGCTCATAAAAAAACTAAGAATAAAGTGAGGTGAGATAAATGAGAAAATTAATGAGAAAATTTAATAAAAAGTATGATATGTTATGCACAGCTTAAGTTATAGTAATAAACTATAACTTTATAGGAGGTTTAATAAATGGAAAATATAAAGAGCAAAATAATTCCAGAGGAATTAAAAATAAATATAGATGAAATAATGGAAAAACAATTATTTAATGCTAACAGATATTATGCAGAATCCAATCCATTTATAAGTGATTTAATGAAAAAGGAATTAGATGATATTCCGGCTGTATTTTTAAGAAGATTACAAGATAGGTGGAAGTGGCATAACTGTTATTATGAAGAATTATTGGAACCGGCTTTTCAAACATTAATAAAAAATAATGAAAAAGAACTATCTCCAAAAGAAGTTGATGATTTAAAAAAAGTATACATTACTTCATGTTTAGTCGATGAAGCTACTTTAGTAATGTCTGGGGCAATTAAAAAATATCTAGATTATAATTATGAAAAAATATCGATTTCTGATGAAAATTTATCTAAACTTGAAGCTAGATATATGCTTATTACTCCACCTGTAGAAACTTTTTTTGCTCAATATCAAATTGACCATTTATATTATATATATATGCTAAAAACAAAGGATAAAAATATATGGAAATTCAAAGAATATTTAAAAAGTAAGTATCATGCGAATGATGAGATAGTTTTTCAGAGTCGATTTAAAAAAGAATTTTCAAAATATATTAACATTTCTGAAAAAGAAATATTAAAAGAGATAAAACATTATATAATTTCTGATGATTATAAAATAAGACATGCTTACTTTACTTTAGAGCATCCAGATAGGAAAGCATTTAGAGATATTATTATTTATGATAATTTAGATGAAAAATTGATTTCTAGTAATTTAATTGGAATATCAGGTTTTTTACTTAGAAAAAAGATTTTGGAATATTTGAACAATAGTCAAATTTTATTAAATAAAGGGTTTATTTATGAATTTAATAATGATATTATTACTGGGGCGTTAGAAAAATTAAAACAGGAAAGGAATAGAAATATGGACAAAAATATTAAACCATATAAACAAAGAGGGGATACATGTGCGATTGCATGTTTAATGATGGTTTTAGAATATTATCAAATTATGGATAAGGCTAATTGGTATGATGAGAGAAGATTATATAAAGTATACGGTTCAAAATATATGGCTGGGACTCCGTTTTCGGCTTTAGCTTTTCATTTATCTAAAAATGGATTAGATACAACTATATATCATTCTGATATAAATCTTTTTAATAATGATAAAAAAAATCTTAGTGAAAATGATTTTAAATGTGCAATGGATGAATACAAAGTATATTTAGATAGGGCTGTCTCGAAAGGGGCACGTGCTATAAATGGAATTGATATAGATACTAAATTATTGAAGGAACTACTTAAAGATGGTAAAACAATAATACTTGCGGGTGAACTTGCTAGTGCATATCATGCTATTTTAGTTTCTGGTTATGATGATGATAAATTTATTGTTTGTGATCCTTTATACAAAACAAAACAAATTAGGACAGCTAATGAACTTAACAAATTTATGGATACAAGTATTGGAAAATGGTTTATTGCGATTAGTGATAAAACTAAAGAAAAAGAAGAATTGATGCATAATTTAGATGTTTTTTCATCAGAGGCAGACAGTTTAATGAATATTAAAGAAGGAAAGATTTTAAAACATGGCAGAAAATAAATATTTATTTTATAGTGATTTTTTGAAAAATCAAAATATTAATAATAAGAATATTTTAGTTGCTAAAACGAAAAGTTCATATTTAATTGGTCCTAAAATTAATTGTAAATTTGATGGTGTATCGTTTTATAAAAGAATAAAATCAAATTGTATTTATTCTCCCAAAATTTATAAAAAAATGTTTAAAAGAAAATGTGTGTTCTTAATTAATAAATATGCTAAAAGTCTAAAAGATAATGAGGTTATTGAAATTTTTAAAAACGGTGAAACATTAGTTCATAAAATAATTAAGGTTCCGGGTGAAAATTTGTGAAAAATAAGTTAATTTTAAATAAAGAAAAAATACTGAATATTTTAGGTGAGGAATATAGTTTGTTGACCGATGTTTTTAGTGATAAATTTGGAATAATAAACGCGATGTTAGAAAGGCATGAATTAGATTGTTATAATCTTTATATGTATCAATGTTTAAGTGCTAATACTACTGAACTATTTAATAGTAGTAGAGAAGTATCCAGTGGTGGATTAGGAGTAAATGAAAATAAGAAAATAGCTATGACTAGTTGTTTAGCAGAAGCATTAGAACGTTATTGTATGAGTTATATTCCAGCTTGTGAGATAGTTAGAAAGTTAAAAAAAGACTTGAAATCAAATGAAACATTTGATGATTTTGCAACTTATAGTTTTGAGCAGTATGAAAATTTTTCTTCATTTTTAAATCCATATAAGGACAAAATAGAATGGACTAAAATATACAGCATATTTGATAGAAAAAAATATAAGTATTGGCCAGCGAGTTTAATTTATTTGCCTTTTAATTTAAATAAACCGGTGGCAGAAACCACATCAACTGGTATGGCTGCAGGGTTTGATATTGATGATTGTATTGAAAGTGGTTTGCTTGAATTAATTGAAAGAGATGCTTTAATGATTAATTTTATGCAAAGACTCAATCCGCCGGAAATTGATATTAAAACTATTGATGGAATCAATCAAGAATTAATTAGCAAGATAAAAGCAGAATATAATATTAAAATTTATAAATTATATTCTGATATTAATGTTCCAATTTATTTAGCTATTATTTTTAAATTGCATAAAAAGCAATATCATTATGGAATAGGGGCATGTGCTAATTTAAATTCTGATTATGCGATAAATAAAGCTTTAAAAGAATGTCTGTTTACTTATTTTTATTCATTAAATATTATGGATGTGCGTCAAAAAGATTCGGATAAGATTAAAACATTATATGAACATTTTCTTTATTATCAGGGTGATAATTTTAAAATTTTACTATTTGAGAGTAAAAAAATTAAATATAAAAAGGAGTCTGTTAAATTTAAAGAGGTTTTAAATAGTCTGGATGAAAATGGTATTGAAGTTTATTATAAAGATTTAACGACAAATGATATAGTTAATACTAATATTAAGGTGGTGAAGGTGATTGCTCCAACATTAATAGATTTAAATAAAAGTCACCTTTATCCGAGACTTGGAGCTAAAAGGTTTTTTGAAGTTCCTAAAAAATTAGGTTTGAAATACGATGATACATTAACGAAAATGCCTCATCCGTTTCCTTAAGTAGTAATTATATGATTGATTAGTTTCTTTTGTTCTTGAAAGGAAGAATGGTTATGAATGAAATTGATACTCATGATTTGCTAGATATTAAATTATTTAATATCATAGAAAATGAAATATTAACAGATATAGAAAAAGAAAAACAGCTATTAGAACTAGCTCATTTAAATAATATAGACATAAGCAAGATATATCAAAGATATTTTTGGTTAAAACAAATGGATATTAACCCTAATGTTATTCACTTAAGAGAAAATCATAAAATAATATATGAAATATTTGGCGAATATACTAAAATGCTTAATGATCATAAAATAGAATATTATTATACTAGTGGTATTTTATCATATTTACTTGTTGATAAGCCTTTGGAACGTTATCATCATGATTTAGATATATTTATTAATATGAATGATTTAAATAAGTTAGAAAGTGTATGTAAAAATTATAATTTTTCTTTTCATAGAAAACTTGGTGACCGTGGTGATGGGACTAAAAGGGTTATGCTTAAAATGTATTATAAGGATATGTTTAATATTCCAATAACTGTATTTATGTATGTAAAAGAAGATGATTTATCAGTTATTCAAAAAGATTATTTTACCAATGAAAATGGAAATGAGTTTGTCGAATGTATGTATAATTCTCCTGATATTGCTAGACTTAGTTTTTCTGATATTCCACATTATTATAATAATATTAAGTATTATGCTATTAGTTTAGAAGCATTATATTTATGCAAAAATGGAAATAGGCCTAAAGATATATATGATTGTAGTTTTTTTGCTGATTATATAGATAGAGATAAATTAAAGTCTTTAGAGGAGGCTTTTAAAATAAATAAGCCAAATATGACAGTTAGTGCTAAAGAAGATGGTTTTTATAATTTTATATTTTTGAAATCTGAAAAGTCAAAGGTTTTATGTAAAAAATGATTGATTATAGTTTGTATTTATGCACTGACTGTGAAATAAATAAAAATTATGAGATTGAAGAATGTGTTAAACAAGCTATACAAGGCGGTGTAACATTTGTTCAAGTTAGAGTTAAAAATAAATCTTTTACTGATTTTTTAGAGATTGCTCAAAGAATAAAGAAGATAACAGACTATTATCACATTCCTTTAATTATAAATGATAATATTGATATTGCATTAAAAATTAATGCAGATGGAATACATATTGGTCAAGATGATATGTCTTGTACTGAAGCTAGAAAAATTTTAGGTAAAGATAAAATAATTGGTGTTTCTGTAACTAGTTTAGAAGAGGCTCAAAAGGCTATAACAGATGGAGCTACTTATCTTGGAGTAGGGGCTATTTATAAATCTCATACTAAAAAAGATGCAAAAGTAGTAGGGGAAGATGAACTGAAAAAAATTGCTGAATTTTCAAGTATTCCAGTAATAGTTATTGGTGGTATTAATGAACATACAATACCTAAATTAAATGGTATTAAAATTGATGGCTATGCGATGATTAGACCGATTATTGGTCAAAATGATATTATGGGCTCTACTAAAAAATTAAAGAAAATTATTTCTATGAATAAATATAAGTAAAAATGTGATTATTAAATATTTGTGATTGATAAATTTAAAAGAAAGGATTTTTAATTTATACTAAAACTCATATTTTTGTAAGGATTTTACTATTTCAAATTAAAAAAATGTTTATACATCTTTTTTTGTAACCAAATGCCTACTATTACATATTTTAATATAGGGGTGAAGTTATGAATAATTTACAGGTAGTTGTGGATGCTGGTCATCAAGGTATCTGTTTAACATGGCAAAAAGATGTTATGTAATTATAGTACTTTTTCATTTAATAAAATAATGCTTGTTTAAAAAGTAATATAAAATAAAAAAATATGATGTTTAATATTTAAAATTTAAAATGTATTTTGTACTGATTAAATATCAGTTTTTTTGTTTGTAAAAATATATAAAGGAAGGAGGATATGATTATGTCACAGTGTAAGATAATTGCAATCGCAAATCAAAAGGGTGGAGTTGGTAAGACTACTACTACATTGAATTTTAGTGTGGCGTTATCTAAAATTGGTAAAAAAGTTTTATTAGTAGATGCAGATCCTCAGGGTGATTTGACCACATGTATGGGATATTATGAAACTGATGATATACCGACTATTGCTAATTTAATGATGGATTCAATTAATGATAAAGAGTTAAATGTTCAAAAGGTTATATTACATCATGAAGAAAACATTGATTTAATACCATCAAATTTGGATTTGTCGGCTGTTTCGTTATCTTTAGTAAGTGCTATGAGTAGAGAATATATAATGAGAAATTGTTTAAAAGATATAAAAAAACAATATGATTATATTTTAATAGATTGTAACCCTAGTTTAGATATGATTACTTTAAATGCATTAGCTTGTGCAGATAAGGTTATTATACCTGTACAAACTCAATATTTGGCTGCAAAAGCGATGGGACAGTTACTTGGAACAATTTCAAAAATTAGAAGGCATATAAATCCTGATTTAAATATAGGTGGAATCTTATTAACATTAGTTGATGATAGAACTAAATTATCAAAAGAAACAAAACAAGTTTTACAAGAAATATATGGGAGTATAGTAAAATTATATAATACTAAAATCCCATTAGCCGTAAAAGTCGCCGAGTCTAGTAAAGTTGGTAAAAGTATTTTTTCCTATGATAAGCGAAGTAAAGTTGCTGAGGCATATATGCAATTCGCAAAGGAGGTAGAAGATGATGAAAAAGCAAGAAGGCAAAATGCACCTACCCATATTGACAATAGATGATTTATTTTCTACTCAACAGGAAAGAGATGATTTAAAATTAGAAAAAGTTGTTAATGTTCCTTTATCAGAAATAGATGATTTTCCTAATCATCCTTTTAAAGTAGTTGATGATGATGAGTTAATTAAAATGTCAATTAGTATTAAAGAAAATGGAATGCTAGTACCTACAATAGTTAGGCTTAAAGAAGATGGTCGTTATGAAATGATTTCCGGGCATAGACGTAAAAGAGCTAGTGAATTAATAGGATTGGCTGATATTCCGTGCATTGTAAAAGATTTAACTGATGATGAGGCTACAATTATTATGGTAGATAGTAATATGTACAGAGAAAAAGTGCTTCCGAGTGAAAGGGCTTTTGCATATAAAATGAAACTTGAAGCGATAAAACATCAAGGTAAAAGAAATGATTTAACTTTGCGACCATTTGTCGAGAAGTTAAATAGTGCAGATTTAATTGGAAAAGAATTTGGAGATAGTGGAAGAAAAGTTCAAAGATATATTAGATTAACTGAACTTATACCAGAATTATTAAATTTTGTTGATAATGAAGCTTTAGGAAATGTACCTAAGATTGCCTTAAGCCCAGCTGTTGAAATATCTTATTTAACTAAAGAAGAACAATCAATGTTACTAGATTATATTGAATATAACGAAATTACTCCATCATTAAGTCAAGCAATTCAATTAAAAGATTTAAGTAAGAAAAAACAATTAGATTATGTCACTATTGAAAAAATGTTAGATGTTGAAAAATCAAATCAAATTCAAAAATTAAAAATTAATATGAATAAATTGAAAAATATACTTCCACGAAATTTAATTTCTGAAAAGGAAAAAGAAGAGTTTGTAATTAAGGCAGTAGAATATTATTGTAAAAAACAAAAAGAACGATTTGAAAGTGAAAGATAGTGGGAGTAATTTTTACTAAATATAATTATATATTAGTTATTAAATAACCAACTGAAAGAATATTTATACACTTGTAAAATAAATAATTTATGATTTAATATAAATTCAAAGGAGAGATTTCTATGTTTAAATATATTTTAAGTATTTTTGGTATTATTATTTTTTCGGTTGGGAAGTTATTATTATCATTTGTGTTAATTACATTAAAAATTTTGTTTATATTTGTAATAAGTATTGGAAATGGACGGTCTTGATGATCGTTTTTTATTTGGAAAGGAAGATGAATTAAATGAAAAAAATACTAGGAATTATTTTGGTACTAATACCAATTTTTTCAGTTGGTTCTGCCAATATAGTAAAAGCAGCTGAAAATGATTCACAATTTACTAAACAAGTTATAGATGGGGCTTATTATTACCAAAGAGATAAAGATACTGGAAAAACAATGACTGGTCATGCTAACAAATTTTATTTAAATGGTAAATTAGCATACTGTATAGAACCATTAGTGCAAATAACAGATCATACCTATAATTCAACGACTGATTGGAGTGTTGTTGGTCTTACTGATGAACAAGAGGATTATATTGAGAAGGTAGGATATTTTGGGTATGAATATCCAGGACATCAGACAGATAGGTATTATATGGCTGCTCAGCAATTAATTTGGGAAAAAGCAAGAAATGTTGAAACTAAATATACTACTGAACGTGGTGGAGGTAGTGAAATAGATTTATCTAAAGAAAAAAACGAAATTTTAAGTTTAGTTAATAACTATAATTCTTTACCTAGCTTTGTAAATGATAAAATTGAAGCAAATATGGGTGATGAAATTAGTCTAAATGATACTAATAATGTGCTTAGTCAATTTAGTGTTGAATATAATGGAAAAAATAAAGTATCAGTTGACAATAATACGTTAAAGATTAAATTTAGTGATAATTTTATTGGAGAAGAAACTATTAAGTTTGTTAAAAAAAATTATGATAGTCAAGTTAATTTGATTTACTATAAAGCAAGTTCTCAAACGTTGGCTTCTTTAAGAATTAGTAATCCTTTAAATTTCGAACTCAAAATTAAAGCAAATGGTGGTACTGTTGAAATTAATAAGAAGGGTGAAAAAATTGTTTATTCAGATGGTTCTTACAGATATGAAACTATTGCTTTACCCGAAGTAGAATTTGCTATTTATGCAAATGAAGATATAGTTGATAGTACAGGTAAACTAGTTTATAAAAAATACGATCTTGTTGGGGCTGTGACAAGTGATAGTTTAGGCTTTGCAAAATTAGAAGATATGTACTACGGTAAATACTTCTTAATTGAAGGAAAGTCATCACAAGGTAATATGTTGGATAATGAAAAATATTATTTTGAAATCTCTAAAAACGATTTGGTAGAAGGTAGTATTATTAAAAAATTAGATATTCAAAACTATTTACCAAAAGGTACGCTAGAGTTTACAAAATTAGATATTACTAACGGAAAAGTTATTCCAAATACTGAAATTATGATTTTCACTGAAGATGATAGACTTATTTATCAAGGAATGACTGATGAAAATGGTAAGATTGTTATTACAGATTTACTTGCCGGTCAAAAATATTATATAATTGAACGTAACCCAGCAACAGGTTATCAGTTAAGTAACGAAAAGGTTTACTTTGAAATTAAAGCAAATGGCGAAGTCGTTAAAGCTGAAATGACAAATGAGCAAATTGTGATAGTTAAAGTTCCTGATACTCAAAAAGATCAATCTAGTTTTGGTAATATAGCGTCAATTGTTGTTATTGTTGCTGCAATAGGAGTTTTGATTTATGGAGAAGTTAAAAACAGAAAAAATAAATCAAAAAAAGATAAAAAAGAAAAAAAGTAAAAATCCAAGAGTTCTAATTTTTTTAGGACTCTTTTTACTTATTATTGGTATTGGAATTTATTGCTATAATTTGTTTGAATATTCAAAACCGTTAGTAGAAGATAAGGAACTAATTGATGAGTTTTTTAATGAAGAAACAATAAATAATAAACAGATACAAACTTCTGTAAAACAATCTACAAGTAATAAATATATTGCGATTCTAGAAATCCCTTCAATATCTTTAAAAACAGGATTGGTTGATTTTAAATTTTCTGGAAACAATGTTGATAAACGAGTTCAAATTATAACTGGCTCACAAATGCCAAATGTTGAAAATGGAAATTTAATTTTAGCAGCTCACTCAGGAACTAGTAATATATCTTATTTTAAGAATTTATATAAAATGCAAGAAGGTAATGAGATTTATATTTATTATTCTGGAACTAAATATGTTTATGTGTTGAATAATATTTATGATGTTAATAAAACAGGTGAAGTAGAGATAAAACGAGATCCTAATCAGAATGCTTTGACTTTAATAACTTGTACTCGAAATAGTAATACAAAACAAACGGTTTATATAGCATATTTAAAAAACAAGGAACAGTATTAAGGAGGCAGATACCGATGATTAAACAATATGATGAATTTTCTAAATTAGGTCAAAAGGATATGAGCAAGCGAATTAGTGAGATGACATATTTATATGTGAATCCTGAAACAAATAGACCAACTGTTGTTCCAGCAAAACATTATGATCAAATATTGGGTCAAATAAAAGAAGAATTAATTTTACCTATGACTTTAAGAAATTTTCTAATTACAATGTATACTCAGTTAAAAGCATTATATGATGAAGAGCCTAAATTATTTCAAGAAGCCTTGCTTTGTTTAGAGTTGGGATTGAAACCTAAAGATTTAAAGATTAGCGAACAGATTGCATTACAGATGACTTCTAAAATGTTAGAAGAAAATAGAAAAGGGAAAAAATTTCATTTACTAGATTCTAGCATTATAGATTTTTTTGATGAAATAAAAGATAATCCAGATGTTCATGCTCAAATTTTAAGAGAAAGTAATTCTACGAAAAGAGATGTTGATTTTGAACGATAAAATTAAGGCTCTTGTTGTAGAACCTTATAAAGAACCGTATGAGGTTTTGTTAGATAATTCTTTAAAATCTAGACAAAAAATTGTTGGTGGATTAATTGAATATTGTTATTTATTGGATGATGATTCTGTGGCTTTAATTTGTAACGATGAAGGTAAAATTTTTGGATTACCTTTTAACCGGGAGATTGGTTATGATGTAATATGTGGTAACTTTATTATTGTTGGAGATAATGGTTCGGGTGAGGATTTGTCACTTACAGATGAACAAATAAACAAATATAAAGAGCGATTTGGAAAGAAATCTATTAGAAAAACGGAAATAGTTATTGAAAAATTATTTAACAAGAAAAATAGAGAGAGGTGATGAAATGTTAAATCAAATAGTTTTAGTTGGGAGAATAGTTAATGATTTAGAATTACATGAAACAGAAAGTGGTAAAAGTTTTTGCAATTTAACAATTGGTGTACCAAGACCTTATAAGAATGACAAAGGGGAATATGATACCGATTTTATACAATGTAAATTGTGGCAAGGAATTGCTAGAAACACTAGTGAATATTGCAAAAAAGGAGATTTGGTTGGAATTAAAGGCAGATTGCAAACGATTAAAAAAAATAATCAATTTATTCCTGAAGTTGTTGCAGAGAAGATGACTTTTTTATCTAATAGATCAAAAGATATTAATGAAGAAGTTAGATAATTATGTCAAGGGTGTAAAAAAAATAATTTGCACATTATTCATGACAAGGTATTTATTATATAATGTGACTAGAAAGAAGGTTACATTATGCAAAAAAGTTTTTTGAAAGATTATATGATGAAAAATTGTTTTGATAGTTGTTTTAATGTGTTTGTATCTGATATATCGTGTGATTTAAAAAAGTCTAATAAACAATATAGTAATTTATTGGAAGAAGAAGAAAATATTTTAAATAAATTTCCTAAATTGAGAAAAATTATAGAGGATGGTGATATTTTATCTTTGAATAAAGATGAAGTAAAAAATCTAATTCGTTTATTGAATATATTGCAAAATCAAAATCATATTGTGATGAAAGAAATATTTATTAAAGGGCTTACGGAAAGTTTAAGGCTTTAGTTATAGGAAAACTAAAACTTTTTTATATGGAGGTGTATGTTATGAAAAAGTATAAAATAGAAATAGAAGAAATTTTACAAAAAGTTTTTGATATTGAAGCAGAGTCATTAGATGAGGCATTAAATATTGCCGAAGATAAATATCGTGAAGGTGAATTTGAACTATCTCCTGATACTATTAAAGAAACTAATTTTAGACCGTACGAAGAATTAATAAAAAATAAACTGTCTGAAAAAGAAAGATAATTGTTTATATGGCTTATTATTCTTCTGAATTAACAAACAAAGTAAAACAAATTGATTTACTAACATATTTAAAAAATTTTGAACCAGAAGAATTAGTAACTATTTGTAGAGGTAATTATTCTACTAAAACACATGACAGTTTGAAGATTTCCAATGGTATGTGGTATTGGTTTTCAAAAAATATTGGTGGTAAAAGTGCTTTAGATTATTTAATTAAAGTAAGGGGCTATTCCTTTTTAGAAGCTATGCAAATTTTATTAGATAAGGTAAAAAGTAATAAAAATTATAAAGTATATAATAACGAAAACTCTGTTCCTAAAGTTTTTAGTTTACCAATTAAGGCTGAAAAAAATAATAGAGCAATAGCATATTTATTAAAAAGAGGGATTGATTTGTCTATCATTGATGAGTGCATAAGACTTAATTTAATTTATCAAGATATTAATAAGAACGTTGTTTTTGTTGGTTATGATGAAAATAATAAAGTTAAGTATGCAATGTGTAGAGGAACTGGTAATATAAGATTTATGAAGGAAGTTAGTGGCAGTAGTAAAGAATATTCATTCAGATTAGCTTTGAATGAAGAAAATACTGATGTACATTTGTTTGAAAGTGCGATTGATTTGTTATCATACGCAACATTATTAAAGATGAAGCATAAAGATTGGCATAATTATAATCTTTTGTCCTTTGGTGGAATATATATTCCGAATAATCTTGAATATAGCAGATTACCATTACCGTTGCTGAATTATTTAAAACACCATCCTAATGTTAAAAAAATAATCATGCATTTAGATAATGATGAAACAGGAAGATTAGCTTCTCAAGCTATATATAATGTTTTATCTAAAGGATTTGAGGTCATTGATCAACCTGTTACGATTGGTAAAGATGTCAACGATTTTTTGTGTTATTTAAAAAAGAATTTAAAGAAAGATAGTAGGTAATTTTCAGTATGTTTTAGGATTAAAGTCAGATATTTATGTCTGACTTTATGTCCTAGCAAGCACTGAATAATTACTCCCGTAATATTCTAAAAGCATAAATTCACATTCTTTTCACATTTGTGTTATAATTGAGGTGTTGGTGAGAGAAATGTTGGATAAACTTAAGAATAAGAAAATTATTTTTGTTTTAATTATTATATTTTTGATTATTGCAGTCATTATTGTTGTTGCATTAGGATTAGATGTAAAAAATGAGTTTAAAGAAGAAACTAAATCAGAAAATCAAAGTACAAAAGAAGAAAAAAAAGAAACGAGCATTGATGCAACTAAAGAGTATTACTGCCCCGAAGGATTTACATTAAGTGGAACAGTATGTAATTCTACAATTGAAACAGTTGCTGTAAAAACTTATGATTGTGATGAAGGCATACCTATTGTTACTACTGGTGAATGTTCTACTTATGTTGATGAATATATTGAGCCTATATGGTATTGTATGGGGACTTTACCATCTATGTCTGAGTTTCAAATTAGTAGCTATTGTAGTGAAAAGGGTTATCCTAGAAATTTACTTGGTTGTCCGACAGGCTATTATCCTAATTATCAAAACAATAAATGTTGGAGATTGGCTGAAAAGAGAGTGCCAGCTAAAGTAAATTATTTATGCCCAGATGATTATAAGGTTGATGGTGATAAATGTAAGAAAACAACATCTGTTAATGCAAGTTATAGATTGAAATGTCCAGACGGTTATAATCGTTCTGGAACAAAGTGTATTAAAAAATAGCATTTAATTAACAATGCTTTTTTTATGTTTGAAATAGGAGATGATGAAGTGAGAAAAAGAAATATAAAAAAACAAGTATGGCTTAATAGAGAAGAAGCTAGTCAATTGAAAAAGAAATCAAAAAAAGTTGGCTTAAATGAAGCAACTTTAATTAGAAATTTAATTCTAGGTTTTGAGCCTAAAGAAAAGCCTGACGAAAGGTTCTATGAAGCAATTAAGGAATTAAGACATATTGGTAATAATTTAAATCAGATAGCAAAAAAAGCTAACTATTTAAATTATGTTGATAGTAGTAAGTATGGAGAAGAAGTTAATAAATTAAATAGCTTTATTATAAGAATAAAGAAGGAATTTTTAATTGGGGAGAAATGTGATTAAGGGTAGACTGTGTGAAATTTACTTGATATAATGTTATTAAGTAGTAAGGAGTTGTTTTTACAATGCTTTCAGAAAATGATTATAAAAAATATTTTCCTGTCTTTTTATATATGATGGGTGAGAGTAATGCAGTAGCACTTTATTTTGCGACACCTGTTGTTTATGATTTTAAAATAACAAGAGGAGATTCAAAGATTACAAGACTGGCTAATTTAGTTGATAAAAATATTTCTCCACAAATGATTTGCATTAAAATACTGCATAGATTGTCAATGATGTATGCTTATCAAATTTCATACATGGCAGAACATCATTTAGATTTTAATAATATTAAAATAGATTCTACTAAAAAATATTCATTATTATTTTCAATTGGTACTGAAAATATTAATGTGGTTAATTATAAAGGATTTGGCTTTTTGTGTTCCAATACTAAAGCATTTGCATGGGTTTTAGGAAATTCGGTTGATACGTTATTTAATTATGTTAGAACTTTAGCGACCACTGATAATAACTATGGTTATTTAAAAATAATTGTTGATTTTTGGAATAGAAATAAATCTACAAATCCTGATCAAGCTGTTCTTGAATTTATAAAGAATAATGAGGATTTTTATAAAAATGAAATTGCAAATTCTAGCCAATTTATGTAATAAGAATATAATTTAGTTTATTTAGATTATTAATATGTCAACAACAGATGTTGTTGATTTTTTTTGTTAGAAGGTGGTATATGGCAACAACAAAAATATGGGATATTAATGTTAGACTAGATCATGTTATCGATTATATTACTGATTTGGAAAAGACAAAAAATTTAGATTATGGTGACGAATTTTCTATATTTCATAATAATGAATCTTTAGATATAAAGACCGAAAAAGAATGTTTTGTGTCTGCCATTAATTGTTCTGTTGATATAGCTTATGAAGAAATGATGATTACTAAAAAAACTTATAATAAAACGGGTGGTATTTTAGGTTTTCATGCATATCAGTCATTTGGTGAGAACGAGGTTACTCCAGAAATTGCTCATCAAATAGGTGTTCAATTAGCAAGTGAGATGTGGGGAAACCGGTTTGAGGTAGTTGTTAGCACTCATCAAAATACAAAGCATATTCACAATCATTTCGTTATTAATTCTGTATCTTTTAAAGATGGAAAGAAATATTATGATAACCATATTAATTATGCTAGAATGAGAAGGCTATCAGATGATTTGTGTGCTGAATATGGACTTAGTGTAATATCTGAAAAGGAAACTAAAGGTGGATTGTTTTACAATAATTTTTATAATAATTATATTGAACATTCTGATTATTATGAAAAAATTAGAGAAGATATTGATTTTGCAATTTTAAAATCTTATTCATACAATAATTTTTTAACTGTTTTAGAATCTATGGGCTATAAAGTAATTATTAAAAATAATATTTTAAGTTTAACTAAAGAACCTCATAAATTAAGGGTACGAATTTCTCGGACTTTTGGAAAACGTTATAATAAACGTAATATAATTAAGAGAATAGAAGGAGGTTATGTCAAAGAAAATAGCAATAACTTTTTTGCTGTTTTTTTTAAAAACAAAAATTACAAAAATAGTATTTATAAACTTTTTAAGAGCTATTGTGATTTACTTGAAAATTATTCTAAAAACAAGCATAAGCAATATTTTTATTCCTCTATTAGAAAAGATATTAAGGAGCTTGATTATTTTATTGAACAAACTACTTTTTTATCTAAAAATAACGTTTCAACGGATAAAGATTTAAATAATTTAAAATTGTCTATTGAAAGTCAATTGGATAAGTTGTTAGATAAGTTAGATAAAATTAATTATAAAAAATCTAAATTATCTAATGAATCAGATTTAAAAGAAATTGAAGGCAATAGATGTGAACTAGTAAATAAAATTAAAAAGGTACGATATAATTTAAGGTTAATTAATGAAATTGAAAAGCGTAAACCTACAATAGAAAATAAAATAAATTCTTTAGAGAAAGAATATAGAAAGGAAGTAGATAAGGATGAACTCAGGAGAGGCGGCTGAATCTATTGTTAGAATGAGCTTGCAAGGTACGGAAGTAGCTTTAAAAATTACTGGAGAAGCTGCAAAGAATATAGCAGCTTTAATGTATGCTATTTATCGTGGACGTAAGCAAACTAAGGGAAAAACAAAACTTGAGAAGATGTTAAAGTCTGGTGAGCCTTTAAAAATCTTTTCTGTTAGAAAAGACGAATTGAAATTTTTTCGCAAAGTAGCTAAACGTTATGGTGTTTTGTATGCTTTATTAATAGATAAACATAATTTAGACAGTGATGGAATGGTTGATATAGTAGTGCCAGCTTCGGCCGCTGCAAGATTTAATAGACTTATAAATAGGTATAAATTTTCAACCGTAAAAGAAGAAAGTAATATAGAACATGATGAAGGTAGTCCATATAAAAAGAACCGAAGAAAAAAGAAAAATGAAAAATCTAAAGATGATAAAATTGTGGATGATATATTGTCAAAGCCGGTAAAAAATAAAAAATCAAAAGAAAAAGAATTTACTGATGAACAGATTATTGAAGATTTATTTTCTGAAGATAATGGTAAGAATAACTCAAAAAAAAACGTTCAGTCAAAGGATTTCTTGAAGAACAACAAAAACTTAGAAATTGGTACTGAAAAACCTTCGGTAATGGAAAATTTAAAGAATATAAAAAATGAGATGAATGTTAAAAATAATGTTGCTTTAGAAAAAGAAAATGACAGTATTAAGAAAGAGGGTAAAGATAATGTCAGATAATGGTAATAGTGAATTATATAAATTAATAAAAGATACAATTATTAATTTGCAGAATAATACTATACCTTTTGAAAAATATCTAAATGTTCAGTCAAAATTTTATAAGTATTCTGTTGCTAATACGATTTTGATTTTAGCTCAAAATTCTAATGTTAATGTTTTGAAGGATGAACTATCTTGGAAAAGAGAAAGTGTAAGAATATCTAAAATGGCAAAACCCATTAATATTTTAGAACCATTTTTGGATGTAAATGGTGATGTTATGGGATATAACTGTAAGAAGATGTATGATATTTCTGATACTAATGCAAAAAATAGAAAGAAAAAATATAATGAGAGAACTATTTTAAAAGCATTTTTGCATAATAATATTGCTGAAATAAAAGCAGTTGATGAATTTGAGAATTTAAACATTAATGCAAAGCATGAAATAATAGAAGATAATAAAAATTTAATCTATTTAAAGCGAGGACTTAGTTTTAATGATATTTTTATTGCATTATCTCGTGAGCTTGCTGATATTGAACTTAATCATAGTTTTGACAAAGAAATGTATGACTTTAAGAAAGAAGTAACAGCATATTTAGTTTGTAAGAGTCATGATATAGATATAAATAACTTTAATATAGAAGTTCCCACTTCTTTTAGTAATATATCAAATGTTAAGGCTAGAAAAGAATTAAGTGAAATTAGAAATGCAGTTGCTAAAATAAACGAAGGAATTGATGATTATTTAAGGAGTATTGATAAAGCTAAAAATTATGTTAGGTAATTTATAGTGAATGATAATACAAGATTTAATTTAGTATTGTTTTTTATTGGATTAATATTTGTAATATGGATTGCTTTATTAATAGCTCCTGTCTGTAATCAAGGATTAATTAAGATTATTAGTGAATTTTCTAGGCTTTTGGAAAATCCTTTTGAAATTGTATGGTGTGATAATAGTATTAAGATTATTTCCTTATTTTTAATTTTATATGCTTTTATAATTGTTTATTTTGTATATTCAAAAAAGAACTATCGCCATAGAATTGAATATGGTTCTGCAAAATGGGGCAAAATAGAAAATTTAAGAAAGAAATATATGCAGCACCCTTTTTCAAATAATAAAATATTGACTCAAAATACAAGTGTTGGATTAAATGCCAAGAAGCACATGAGAAATCTAAACACTTTAGTTATAGGTGGTAGTGGTGCTGGTAAGACAAGGTTTTATTGTAAGCCTAATATCATGCAGTGTAATTGCTCTTATGTAATTTTAGATCCAAAGGGGGAAATATTAAGAGATACAGGTAATTTATTAGAAAAATTTGGTTATGACATAAAAGTTTTAGACATAATTAATATGGATAAAAGTGATGGCTATAATCCGTTTGTATATTTAAGAGATGATAATGATGTTCAAAAATTAGTAACAAATCTTTTTAAAGCAACAACACCAAAAACTTCTTCGACTAATGATCCGTTTTGGGATACTGCTGCAAGTATGCTTTTATCTGCGTTAATTTTTTATTTAAAATATGAAGCACCAGAAGAGGAGCAAAATTTTAGTATGGTACTTGAAATGCTTAGATATGGAGAAGTAAAAGAGGACGATGATATGTATATGAGTCCACTTGATGTTTTATTTGAAAAATTAGAAGAAAAAAATCCAAATCATATAGCAGTTAAATATTATAAAAATTATCGTTCTGGTTCTGGCAAAACGTTAAAATCTATTCAAATTACTTTAGTAAGTAGATTGGAAAAGTTCAATTTGGATAGCTTGGCTTCGCTAACTATGGTTGATGAACTTAATTTATCAGATCTTGGAAAGAAAAAAGTAGCTTTATTTGCTCTTATTCCCGATAATGATACTTCTTTTAATTTTTTGGTTAGTATTTTATATACACAGCTGTTTCAACAGCTTTTTTTCTTGGCTGATAATGAATATGGTGGTAGTTTACCTATACCTGTTCATTTTGTGATGGATGAATTTGCCAATGTATCATTACCAGATGATTTTGATAAAATTTTGTCTGTTATGCGTTCGAGAGGTGTTTTTGTTAGTATTATTTTACAAAATCTGGCTCAATTAAAAGCATTGTTTGAAAAACAATGGGAAAGTATAGTTGGAAATTGCGATGAATTTTTGTATTTAGGCGGTAATGAACAATCTACTCATAAATATGCTTCAGAACTTCTCGGCAAAGAAACAATAGATACAAATACTTATGGAAAATCTAGTGGTAGAAACGGTAATTATTCTACTAATTATCAAATTAGTGGTAGAGAGTTATTAATGCCTGATGAAGTCCGAATGTTAGATAATAGGTATGCCATTCTTTTTATGAGGGGTGAAAGACCTGTTAAAGATTTAAAATATGATATATTGAAACATCCGAATGTTAAATATTCTGCCGATGGAAACGGGAAAATATATGTTCACGGAAAAACTGATTTAGCCATAGCTTCTATAACTATGGCTTTTGATGATGTTATAGAAGATAATAACCAAATTGATATGGTAGATGAAGATAATTATATGATAATTTTTTCAGATGATATTGATGATTTTTTAAATACAAGGAGGGTTGGTGAAAAAAATGAAAAAGAAAAAAATTCCAAAAAAAGTATATAATCTTTTCTTATTTTTTATTTCATTAATGTTTTTTAGTAATAATTATGTTTATGCAGCTGATGATCCGCTTGTAGTAATAAATAATTTGACGGATTTGATTTATAATGTAGTGAAGGCAATTGGAACTATATTTATTTGTTTTGGTATAGTTCAGTTTGGAACTAGTTTTAGATCTCATGATCCATCTCAAAAAATTGAGGGTGTGATGTCTATTGTTGGAGGACTATTGATGTTTTTTGCAAAACCAATTATTAATTCTCTTGTAGGTTAATAATCGATTAAATGTCTGATAACTGGATTGTACAAAATCTCCAAAATGGGCTTGACACATGGAACGATAATTTAACTACTATTTGGAAATTAATTACGCAATCTCCACAAACTTTTAAAGGTGGGGGAATTTGGAAGGTTATCAATAATATTCACACATCTATGCAAGGAATAGGCTATGGACTTCTAGTTTTGTTTTTCTTTGTAGGAATTATTAAAACTTGTAATTCTTTTTCTGAGGTTAAACGTCCAGAACAGTTATTTAGACATTTTATAAGATTTGCTATTTCAAAAGCTGTTGTAACTTATGGATTAAAGTTAATGATGGCAATTTTTAATATTGTTCAAGGTATTATTGATAAAATTATGACAACATCAGGAGTTTTATTTAACAGTAAAACTTCTTTACCTAAAGCATTAATTTCTACTATTGAAGATATGGGATTCTTTGAATCTATACCTTTGTGGGCTGTGACTTTAATTGCTGGATTAGTAATTTTAGTATTATCTTTTATTATGATTTTAACTGTGTATTCAAGGTTCTTTAAATTATATATTTATACTGCTATTGCTCCTGTACCTTTGTCATGCTTTGCTGGTGAACCTACTCAAAGTATTGGGCAAAATTTTTTAAAGAGTTATTCTGCTGTGTGTTTGGAAGGTGCAATTATAGTTTTAGCTTGTATTATTTTCTCTTTATTTGCTTCAGCACCACCAGCAGTAGATACTTCTGCTGCAGCTGTAACGCAAGTATGGAGTTATGTTGGTGAACTTATTTTTAATATGCTTATTTTAGTTGGTACTGTAAAACTTTCTGACAGAATTGTAAAAGAAATGATGGGATTATAAAAAGAAAGGAGTGTTTTATGAAATTTTATATTGTTGATTATTTACCTTTTGAGGAAAGAAAAAAATATGAAAAATCAGGATTATATTGTTATGATTTGCGTAGTAGTGATGATGGTAGTGAAATTGCTAACATTGAAAAAAGGGTTATTGTGAATAATGTAGGTTCTATTATCACTAATAAAAAGATTAATTTTAATTGTAAAAATTATGTTGATTTCGATACGTTTGTTTCTTCAAATAATGAAGTTTTTAATTTAAAAGATTTATTAAAAAATAAGAATATGGAGAGAAATATGAGGTGATAAATATGCAAAAAGATTATGAAAAATTTAAAATTAATAAAATTATTACAGATGATGGAGTTATTAGATTAAAGAAACCAGTGAAAGTAAGTTTTCAAATAAAGAAAAATGTTGATGAAGTTTTTAAAAATGCGATTAATAGAGGTATGAAAACCCGGATTCTTGGATGTATATGTATTCAGAAAGAGGAAAAGATTATTTTAAACACCGTGATACTAGATGTTATAAAGCATATCCACAATTTGGAATGATGGAAGCAATAAAAAAGAAAATACAGCGAGAAAGGTAATTAGCATTGGAAGTTAAAATTAATAAAGAAATTAGATCTTTTAAAGAGCAAATATATTTTGGACTATCTTTAAGACAGTTCATCTGTTCTTTTTTTGCTTGTGCTACATCAGTTTTACTATATTTTTATTTTAATAATTTAGTAGGTTCAGAAACTGGTTCATGGATATGTATGTTAGGGGCTTTTCCTTTTGCTTTTCTTGGATTTTTTAATTACAATGGTATGCCAGCTGAAAGATTTATATTGGCTTGGGTTAGATCAAATATTCTAATTTCAAAGAGATTGGTATTTAAACCTTATAATTTTTATAATGAATTATTGATACGAAAGGAGATTGATGATGAGATTATTCAAAAGAATAAAAGATGTAAATCGTGAGAAGTATATTGTTCCGAAAGGTGTTCAAGATGTAATACCTATTCAAAAAATGTTTGAAGATGGTATATTTTTAGTAGAAACTAATAAGTATTCCAAATCTTATAAATTTACGGATATAAATTATGCTGTTGCTTCTAAAGAAGATAAGGAGGCTATGTTTCTAAAATATAGTGAAGTTTTAAATGGTTTTGATACATCTGCTACTACTAAGATTACTGTTAACAACCATTACATTAATAAAAAAGATTTTGAAAAAAATATGTTATTGGATTATGTAAACGACGAACTAGATAATTATAGAAAAGAATATAATAATATGCTTTTAAATAAAGTTTCTCAGTTTAATAATATTATTCAGGAAAAGTATATAACTATTACTATAAATAAAAGTAGTTTAGAAGAAGCTAGAAATTATTTTAATAGAACTGAAATTGAATTATCTAGTCGTTTATCTGAACTTGGATCTAAATGTATTCCTTTAAATGCAATTGAAAGGTTAAAAGTGTTTTATGATTTTTTTAGAATTGGAGAGGAAAATAATTTTAATTTTGATATGCTCTCTAATATGAAAAAAGGACATAGTTTTAAGGATTATATATGTCCAGATACTTTTGAGTTTTCAGATGACTATTTTATTTTTGGAGAGAAATATGGAAGAGTATTATTCTTGAAAGAATATGCTTCTTACATAAAGGATACTATGGTATCAGAACTTACCGACATAAATAAAAATATGATGATGAGTATTGATGTATTACCAATCCCTTTGGATGAAGCAATTCGTGAAATTGAGAGAAAACAATTAGGAGTTGAAAGTAACATTACCAATTGGCAAAGAAGGCAAAATGACAAAAATAATTTTAGTGCAATCATTCCTTATGATTTGGAGCTTCAGAGAAAAGAGAGTAAGGAGTTCTTGGAAGATTTAACTACTAGAGATCAGAGAATGTTTTTAACTACTTTAACTATCGTTCATACAGCAGATAGTAAAAAAGAATTAGATAATGATACCGAAAGTATTTTAGCTACTGCTAGAAAACATTTATGTCAAATTGCTACTTTAAAATGGCAACAAATGGATGGATTAAATACGGTTGTTCCTTATGGGGTGAAAAGAATTGATATTCTTAGAACTTTGACTACTGAATCATTGGCTGTTCTAATACCTTTTAGAGTTCAAGAAATTAATCACACGCATGGGGTATACTACGGACAAAATGTTATAAGCAAAAATATGATACTTGCTGATAGAAGTAGTTTGTTAAATGGCAACTCTTTTATTTTGGGTGTTCCTGGTAGTGGTAAGTCTTTTGCTGCAAAAAATGAAATAGTGAATACTATGCTTAAGAATCCTAATGCAGATATAATAATTATTGATCCTGAAAGAGAATATGGAAATTTAATTAAAGCATTACATGGTGAGGTTATTAATATATCTTCTACTAGTAATAACCATATTAATGCTTTAGACCTTAATAAAGATTATGGTGATGGAGCTAACCCTGTTATTTTAAAGTCAGAATTTATTTTATCACTTTGTGAACAATTAATTGGCAAAAACAACTTAAATCCTCAAGCTAAATCAATTATTGATCGTTGTACATCTAATGTATATAGATTTTATCAGCAAGGAAATTATCAAGGTACACCTCCAACACTTCAAGATTTTCATGAAGAATTATTGAAACAAAATGAACCTGAAGCTAAGAATATTGCTCTTGCTATTGAGTTATTTACTAATGGTAGTTTGAATACCTTTGCTAAACAAACAAATGTAGATACAAATAATAGATTAATTTGTTATGATATATTAGACCTAGGTAAACAACTTCAATCTCTTGGAATGTTGGTAATCTTAGATAGTATTTTAAATAGAATTACTAAAAATAGAGCTGAAGGAAAAACAACATTTATCTTCATCGATGAGATTTATTTATTGTTTCAACATGAGTATTCGGCAAATTTCTTATTTACCTTATGGAAAAGGGTACGTAAATATGGAGCTTGTGCGACTGGAATAACGCAAAATGTGGATGATTTGTTACAGAGTCATGTAGCAAGAACTATGCTTTCTAACTCTGAATTTATAGTAATGCTTAATCAAGCAAGTACGGATCGTGTTGAACTTGCCAAATTACTTAATATATCCGACTTACAAATGAGCTATATTACTAATGTAGCAGCTGGACACGGGCTTATTAAGATTGGTAGCATTTTAGTGCCTTTTGAAAATGATTTTCCTAAAGATACTAAATTATATAAATTAATGACCACTAAACCGAGTGAAACCTTAGATGTCTAATATAAAGGAAAAACCAAAGAAAAATATTAAATTATTCGACAAAGGTGTTATTGCTACTGAAAAAACAAAAGAGGTTTTGCAATATATAAAAAAGAAAAGTGAGCCTTCTGATGAAAATGCCAATGAGCAATCTATTGATTATTTAAAAGATGTTCATCATGTAATTTCTAAACATCAATCAAAAAAAATAGTTAAAAAGCACAAGAAAAGACTTAACGAATCAAATAATAAAATTAAAGAAGTTAGAAGAACATTTATTCCAAATAAGATTAAAAGTAAATTTCAGCCAAATGAAACTGTAAATAACCAATATAATAAAGCAAAGAATTTGGCAAGGAAAAAATTGGTGTTTAAAGGGAAGAAAACATTTAAAAAGAAACCAAAGAAAATATCTAAATTTTTTAATATGTTAAAAGTAAATTTACTAAAAATAAAAAGTATGATATTGGTATTAGGCGTATTTGGTGTCATCGCTTTAGTATTAATTTTAGTAGTGTCTTTAATTGCTTTACTAGTTAATTCTGTGTTTGGAATTTTCTTTTCTAGTGAAAGCATGGGAAATGAGAAAACTATCAGCCAAGTTGTAAATGAAATTAAAGTAGATTTAAATAATAAAATTGTTAATATTCAAAATACTACGCCACATGATGATTATGAAATTATTTCAAACATGGCTGAATGGGAAGATGTACTTGCGCTTTATACTGTTAAAGTGGCTAATGGTAAAGTGGCAACTGAAGTTGTAACGATGGATGATAAAAAGGCTAATACTTTAAAATCTTTGTTTTGGCAGATGAATGTTATTACTTCTTCTGTTGGAGATAAAAAAGCTGAGGATGGAAGAAATGTTAAAATGCTTACTATTAAAATAGATAGTAAAACTCCTGAAGAAGTAATGAACCAGAATATGTTTAATTTTGAACAAAAAAAGCAATACCATGAACTTACTAATGAAAAGTATAAGTCATTATGGAAGGATGTAATCTTTGGTAAATCTTCTGGAAATAGTGATATGGTTGAAATTGCAAAAAAAGAAATAGGAAATTTTGGTGGACAAAAATATTGGACTTGGTATGGCTTTAAATATAGGGTTGAATGGTGTGCAATATTTGTTAGTTGGGTAGCTGATCAGGCTGGAGTGATCAATAATATTGTTCCCAGGTTTTCTTCATGTGCTAATCAAGGTATTCCATGGTTTAAATCTATGTCTAAATGGAGAGATAGGGGATATGTTCCAAAGGAAGGTGACATTATCTTTTTTGATTGGGAGCAAGATGGTCATGCAGATCATGTTGGTATTGTAGAAAAAGTAGAAAATGATAAAGTTTATACTATTGAAGGTAATTCTGGTAATCAGGTAAAATCTAGAAATTATAAAATGAACAGTAAAGATATATATGGATATGGGTTGGTATAAAAAGACTAAGCACTATATCAGTGCTTAGTCATCAAATTTATTATTAGTAAACAAAGGTGAATTAAAGAAATCTTTTATCTCTATATTTAACGTTTTACAAATTTTATATATTAAATATGAACTAGGATTTGTTACTCTATTATTGATTAATGAATTAAATGTAGTAGATGGAATGGCTGAAAGTTCTGCTAATTTATTGGGTGTTATGTTATTAATGCTACATAATTCAATTATTCTTTTACTTATAGCTTCTCTAAATAACATTTTATCACCTCATATATAAAAATTGTAGCAAAATGATAAAAAAAATATTTTCCGATTTCGGAAAATATTTGTTGACCGTTATAATTTATCATGTTAAAATGTATATGTTTAAGAATAATTTAAAAGCCACGTTTTAATTGATCTATTGTATAAAGTTTGCCATTTATTTTAAAACACATTTCCGTGTTGCATAAATCACAAATTTTATAAAAAGTTTCTATATTAGGTTTTTTTACTTCACGTTCATAAGCAGATATAGCAGTTCTATCAATGCCAATCTTTTTTGCGAGTGCTTCTTGGGTTATTCCAAATCTATTTCTAATGTTTTTAATAATTGCTCCATAAGGTATTTTATTATTCATGTATAATCACCTACGAAAATTATTTCAAAATATTATTTTTTTGTCATATAATGAGACTCGAGGTCTCTAAAAGTTTGTAGTATGTTGTAAATTTTAGTGAAAGGAAGAGATGTTAATGACCACAAGAAATGATATTTTGCAACTATTGCGAACAAAAAACAGTAATTGTATAGAGAATAAAAGAGTAATCGTAGAATTGGTAAAAAATGGTGATATTGATAAATTGATATCTAAAATTATGGATGGTAAATTAGTAAAACTTATTAATTTTAAATTGTTTGAAAAGAAACATTTAAATTGTATTGAACAATTTGTAGTTAATTTAGATGCCTTTATTAGTTATTATAGTGAGCAATTATTGGTTGGAGAGAGTTACCAATATGTATTGGCTTCTATATTTTTAAAAAGTAAATATTCTCATGTATTATTATCAAAAAGATTTATTTATGATGGCGGTGATAATCAGCAATATTATTATTCAAATTTTAAAAAAATGATGACTGAACAATTTTTAAGGAATCTAATGATTATGAGAATTTATATATATAAGTATTTAAAAAATACAAATATATATTTGGAACGATTAAATTATAGTGATAAAAGTTATAATTTAGTATTTGAATTATTAGTATCCTTGTTTTTGACTAATAGATCAAATCTACTTGTTATTATTTCTAATATGTTAATGAATATACGTAAAAATTATATTTTTAATAATAAACAAAATGATGAATACTTAAGAAATTTAGGAATTATATGGCAGAGCGTTTTTGAAAATTTTCAAGATAAGTTTTATTATGTTTATCATTTAAATTCTATGAAATATTTAAAGTATGTGAAGGAAAATAATATAGTAAATAATAACTTTTATAATATTTTGCTGAGAGTTAAAAGTGTTTCTAGTGATAGAATACAGACAATGGTTGTGGATACAATGAAAAACATAATTTCTGAAACTAATCCATTATATATAAAATCATTAACTAAACGTATTATTATCAATTATTATGATATTAAAGTCTGTGAAGAAAAAGGTAATGTAATTTTATCTACATTGTGCTTTGATGATGGCACAAGTTTAGAGCGTAGAAGTTTAATGTATTCTATTTGTAATAATGGGTATGTTGCAGGTTATATATTATTTATACTTCCTAACAATTTTAATAAAGAAGATAGGCGATATATTAATATTATTTTAGGAGAAGTTGGTAATTAATGATAAATTTTATAAAAAATGAAAATATAAAAATACTTAAACGAGGAGAATTTAAAAACAAATCATTTTGTTTAATTGCAGTTAGTAGTGATACGCAAGAACAATATATAATTTTATTAAATAGTAATCGAAATAGTGGTGATGGATACTTGTATGATAGTTTGGAAGAAGCCCAAAAAGATTTTACTTTGTTATTACACGGTGAATCTTTAGAAAAGAAAGTTGGGATGGATATAATATAATGTTATTAAATAGCGAAACAATGTATAGTAATAATTTATTAAATTCTTTATCGGCTGTTTTTGTAATTATATTTTTATTGGTTATTGTATTACTAATTGCACTTATTATATATTTAATATTATATTTAAAATATAATGGTATACAGCATGTGTTTTATAGAGGTTATAAAATATATTATGACTATGATTTAGAAAAAAATTATAAAATTATTAGTTTACAAAATTTTATAATTTTAAATTTAAAAATAAAGTTATTATTTTTAAAAGTATGTTCGGTTTTTAGAAGGTGGAAAAGAAAATGATTACAAATATAATTAGTGTAATATTAGTTTTAATATGTATTTGTTTGGGTACAATATTGGTTGTTTTTTTGTTAAGAAAAATTTTTGGTAGTTTGGAAGAAAAATCCGAAGAAAATTCAAAAGAACATATAAGAATAGCTTTACAGATATTTGAACAAGAACTTAACAGAACAAAGATTGAAATAAATAAAAACGCTTTAACAATTAAATTTTTAAATAAAGAAATCAATCGCTTAAAAAAATGTAGAATAGTAATATAATTTTGTTTTATTAATTATTTGAAAAAAAATCAATTAATAAATTTTATTTTTGTTGCTTCTTAGTTAAGTTTATGGTAAAATATGGAACAATTAAATGGTTTAGGGGTGTATTTATATGAAGATAACGGTTTCTGGAGTAGGCTATGTTGGTTTGGTAACCGGCATAGCCTTGTCTCATATTGGGCATAAAGTAACCTGTATTGATGTTGATAAAGAAAAAATTGCAAAGTTGAAACGTGGAATTTCTCCTATTTACGAACAGAATTTAGAAAAATTGATGAATGAAAATAAGGATAGATTAGAGTATACACTTGATTATAAAAGTGCTTATAAAAATCCAGATGTAATTATTATATGTGTTGGTACTCCTGAAAAGGAAGATGGATCTGCCAATTTGGATTATATTTATTCAGTATGTGAACAAATTGCTGAATCATTAGAAAAAGATTGTGTTGTTGTTTTAAAATCAACGGTGCCGATTGGAACTAATGATGAAATCGAAAAAAAGCTAAATAATGCAGTAAAAGATGGTATTAAGGTATATGTTGTCAGTAATCCTGAATTTTTATCACAAGGAACAGCTGTACATGATACTTTATATGCTTCAAGAATTGTTGTAGGCACGGAAAATGAATATGCGGCTAATGTGATGAGAAAATTATATGAGCCATTAACTAAAGAACCTTATAACGTTCCTTATTTACATACTTTAAGAAAAAGTGCTGAAATGATTAAATATGCCTCTAATGATTTCTTGGCTTTAAAAATATCTTATATTAATGAGATAGCTAATTTATGCAAGAAATTAGGAGCTAATATTGAGGAAGTTTCAAAAGGTATGGGATTGGATCCAAGAATTGGTAAAAGTTTCTTAAAGGCGGGAATAGGCTATGGAGGGTCATGTTTTCCAAAAGATACAAAAGCATTACATTGGTTAAGTGTCATAAATGGCATTGAATTGAAAACGATTAAAGCCTGTATTGCAGTAAACGAATCGCAAAAATTAATTTTATTTAATCAATTGAAAAATGACTTGGGTGATTTACATGGTAAAACAATAGCTATATTGGGATTAACATTTAAACCGAATACAGATGATTTACGTGACGCTCCTTCTATTATTAATATAAAAGAATTATTACGTTCTGGAGCTAATGTTAAAGCATATAATCCTGTCGGAATTAATAATTTTAAAAATAATCTTAAAAAGTTTGGTATAAATAGTGATAGTAATCTTTTATTTTATGAATCTATAGACGATACTATCAGAGACGCTGACGCTGTAATGATAATGACAGAATGGCCAAGTATAGTAAATTATGATATAGCAAAATATAAAAAACTTATGACAGAGCCGAGAATATATGATGGAAGAAATTGTTATAAGTTAGAAGATATGGAAGATATGTTATATTTTTCGATAGGTAGGTAATTATGAAAAAGTTTAAATATAATTTAAAGAAAATATTGAAATTTTTGCCAATATCAATAAGGTCATTTGTTTTAGAACATTGGTCTATATTTTATCTTGATGATTATAAAAGGGTAAAATCAAAAATAGATTGTTATGTACCTTTATATACCAAATTCGATTCTTTAAAAAGTACAAAAGATTTATTGAAAAAAATCGCTTTTTCTGGTAGAAAAGGAATTATTACTTGTGAACATTTTTGTAATGAACAAATAAGACAAATTACAGATAATAACTTAAAAAATAGTAATTTAATTGTTGTTTGCGTTGTAAAAAATGAACTAGGCAGAATTGTAAGATGGTTAGACTATTATAGAAAAATGGGTGTAAAAGCATTTGCTATTTTTGATGATAATTCTGATGATGGTACAAGAGAGTATTTACTTAAACAACCTGATGTAGAAGTGTTTGTAGGAACTCATGACTATACAACTATTGATAAAATTGTTTGGGTAAATATGATTATTGCAATATATGGTTATAATAAGTGGTATTTAATTGTTGATTCTGATGAACTTTTTACTTATAAAAATATGGAAAATATTAAAATAGATAAATATGTAAAAACATTAAAAAGTAAGCATGTGTTTATAGAATCAACTATAATGTTAGATATGTATTCTGATAGCAATATTTTTAGTATTTCTAGTAATGATAATTACGAAAAGAAATGTTGTTATTTTGATAATTCTGGATATTATATAAAGCAAACTTCTGAAGCAAATTATATTGTAGGTGGAGTTAGAAAAAGAATTTTTAATAATACAAATTTTCAATGCTTACCAGTATTATCAAAAAAGGCTTTAATGTTTATGACTAAAAATACATTTGTTTATACTGCTCATACAATTTATCCTTTTAAATATAATTATTTTTGTAATGTTACCTCAGTATTAAGACATTATAAATTTTTAAAGGAAGATTATAAAAATTATGCTGAAAGAGTAGCTAAAAATAATTTTTATAATGCTAGTTCAGAATATAAAGCATATTTGGATTTATATAATAAAAACACTTTAATTAATTTAAAAACTTCAAAATCACTTAAATGGAAAGACTCAAATAGTATAAATAAAATAGAAGTTAGTGATAAAACAATTACAAAGTAGGTTATTGCTTTAATTTGTAAAGGGGGGATATATTTTGAAACAGAATTATATTATTGGAAATAATATTTTATCAATAATATGTGATAATGTTGAAATATATCAAAGACTCAACAAGTGGCTTATTACTTTTAAAACAATTGATATTGAACAAAAAAGTAATTTGCTTGTTATTAATAAATCTGTAATACGATTAATTTTAAATAATAAGGAAATTTTAAATATAAAATTAGAATCAACTGACTTGTATCCAATTGTCATGAATGCAATATCAAATTTAATTAATAATGACAATAATATTGTATTGCATTCATCAGTTATTAGTAAAAATGGATATGGAATATTGATCTTGGGGACATTTGGATCAGGTAAGACTAATTTATCTTTGGCAGCTGAAAAACGTGGTTATAAAATAAATTCTGCAGATTTTAGCTGGTTAACAGTTCAAAGTCAAAAACTATATTTAGAAAAAGGTTCTTGTTATTTAAAATACGGGTCAAAAGAAAGATTTTTATCAGATAAAGATTGTAATTCAAAGATTAACATTAAAATGGTTATATATTTAATCGGTGCTTGTGATGGTGATAAATTTAAAGCAGATAAGGTTGAGAATTACAAACATATTATTAAACGTATTTTTCCATTTGCTAATTGGCATAGTAGTATGCCATTAATAGGAGAGAATATAGAATTACCAATAAACAATATGTATATTAAAACTTTTTTAATGAATTTTTCAAAATTAGATATAGATTTTTTGCTTGTTAGAGGTGACTCAAACAAGCTAATTTCTATGATTGATGATAAAATAATTATATAGAGGTAGTTGATTTGTTTGAATATTAATACTAAGATCTTAAAAGATGGAACACCAATTTGTGAGATTATTCCAAAGCATATGAAGGAAGTTCTTATATTATGTCATGGCTTAGGTGGAAACAAAAACTTTTTTCATCCATTGGAAGAAAAGTTAGCAGACATTAATATTGGTATTGTTTCCTTTGATTTTCCATATCATGGTGAAAGGAAAAATAAGTATACTACTTATACTGTAAAAAATTGTTTAAAAACAATTGATAATGTATATAAACATGTTATTAAGCAATATGATGGAGTTAAAGTTAGTTTTATGGGCAAAAGTTTAGGATCATTATATTTATATGTATATTTACAACAAAAGTCCCCATTAGCCTATAAAGTTATTTTTCAAAGTTTACTATTAAATAATAAAGAAAAAATGGCTCATGATTTTTTTAATAATCCTAAAAATACAGATAAATATTTTTGTGTAGGTTACGGAAGAAAATTACCCAAAAAGTTATTAGATGATTTGGATGAATTAGAAAGAAATCTATCAGATATAACTTGTACTGATAAGAAAAATATTTTGTTTATTCATGGAACAGCAGATACTATTGCCTCTTTAGAGAATGTAAGACAATTGTGTGATAAATTTCATTTTAATTTATATGAAATTGTAGGTGCCGATCATAATTTTAAAGTAAATAATTCAAAGAAAAAATTAAATGATAAAATTGTTGAATTCTTTAAATAATATAAGAATTATAGAAATGAAAGGTGCGTGATTATGTAATGAAAAAAATAGTAATTTTTGGGACAGGCAAAGCTGCTAAATTGCATTATTTATCATACAAAAAATTTTTAAATCCTAATTTATTATTCTTTGTCGATCCTTTTCATAAGACCAATTATAGTGATATAAAAGTCTATAGTACTTTAAAAGAATTTTTGAATAATACTAATTATTCGCCTGATGATGTAATAGTTGATATTTGTACTCCCTGTTCTGTATTTCATTCAATAATTGAAGAATGTAAATTAAGTGGTTTGATAAATATTATTGTAGAAAAGCCATTTGTTACTAGTCGAAACGAGCTTGAAAACAAGTTTTCTGGCTTAAATATATGTATGGTACAAAATTATTTATATTCTGATATAACAAAAGAAATAAAAGAAATAATGACTGAAAATAATTTGTCGATAAAAACATTAACTATAGATTTTTCAAAAAATCGTATAATAGATAGTTTTAATAATAGAGGAATGGTTAAAAATTATACAACTAGTGTTTTTGAGGTTGAATTTCCACATGAACTTTATATTGCTGATTATTTTTTAAATTTAAATAAAGATTTTAGAATTATTTCATTAAATGTTAAAGATATGATTAAAGACGGTAAAATATTAAAGAATCATGGTTATGGACAAATTGTTTGGAAAAAAGATGAAAAAAATGTTGTTTTAAAAAGTAATTTAATGTATTTTACAACAATTAAAAGAATAAATATTGAATTTGATGATGGAAAGTCTTTAGAAGCAAATTATTTAATATATGACAAAGATTTAAATGTGTTACATAAAGGAAATATATGTTTTGAGAATAAAAATCGTATAATATATCACAAAGAATTTTCAAGAGATGATAATATGCTTGAATGTTTAAAAGATTATTATTATTGTTTTTCTTTAAATAAATATAATGATAAATATAAATCAAGAATTGTATCATTTTCTAATTTAATGAAAACAATTGAAGCAAAGGAAAAAGATTATGAAACGTGTAAATAAGTATAAAAAGAAATTTGTAAATTTTCGATTAAAAATGACTAAAAGTGGTAAAAAAAGAGCAAAAATTTTAAAAGAAGAACAGGTTTTTTATCAGTTTGGTGAAAATAATGAATGGCATCCATCAAAGGTTCCATCAAATTCTGAATTAATTTCTATTCACAATAATGTGGTTGTAGCAGCACATGTATATTTTTGTACACACGATTTAATCTCAACTGTATTTAATAATCAAGTAAATAGTAAGAAATACAAAATATTTTTAGGAACAATTGAAGTGTTTGATAATGTTTTTATCGGAGCAAATTCAACAATTATGTATAATACTAAAATTGGACCAAATGCCATAGTTGCTGCTGGCTCTGTAGTTACAAAAGATGTTCCGGAAGGAAGTATTGTGGGAGGAAATCCTGCTAAAATTATAGGACAAGTTAATGATTTGAAACAAAAACGATTGATTTATCAAGATACTATGAAAGTATTTAATTCAAGCATGAATGATAGTCAACTAATTGATTATTTATGGAGGAATGGAAATGAAAAATAAATTTATCAATGTGTTAAAAAAACAGTTAGATGATAATGTTTCTCATCAATTTGATATAGCTTTTGTTGAATTAAGTAAAACCGATGTACATAAATCAATTACTTATGGTGAGTTTTATAAAAAAGTGTGTAAATTGGGAGAACAATTAATTCAAAATGGTTATCAAAATATGAAAGTAATTCTATATATGTCTAATAATATAGATTCTATAATTAATTTGTTTTCTTGTTTTTATGCAAATATAATGCCTATTATAAAATCATACAATACAGGCAATATTGAGATTGATAAATATGTTGATGAAATAAATGTTTTATTAAATAATTTTAATAAGATAAATTATGTTTTTTTAGATAATATTTTATATGAAAAAGTGAAAAATAAATTAAATATAGATAATGTTATTAATTTGAATAATATATGTCCAAATGATTTAATTTTTGAATGTAATGTTAAAAATGATAATTTTGATTTTGTACTTTCAACATCTGGTTCAACAGCTATTCCAAAATGTGTAAAAATTAATATAGATAAAATGTTTTCAAACATTTTATTTGATAATAATTTATGGAAAGTAAATAAAAATTCGAAATTTTTAAATTGGTTACCTATATCTCATATATATGGGCTAACTTCAATTGTTTTTATACCTTTGTATTTTGGAGCTACGTCATATCTAATGAAACCTCACGATTATTATGATAATTGTTATCTTTGGATTGAGTCTATTTCCAAATATAGAATAACTCATACTTCAATTATTAATTTTGCTTTAAATCAATTGTCGCTTATAGATAATATAGATGATAATATAGATTTATCTAGTTTACAAAATCTTTCAATTGGTGGTGAAAGTGTCAAGTTAAATTCAGTTAGGACTTTTTATAATAAATATAAAAAATATAATTTAAAATTTAATGTATTTTCGCCAAGCTATGGTATGTCAGAGAATAGTGGATTAGTATCTGAATATAAAAGTGATTTTGGTCAGCCTTTATCCATTAAAGTTGATAGGAAACTTTTGATTGAAGGAAAGATGAAAGAAGATAAAGATGGAATTGAAATCGTAAATTTAGGTCAAATTGATAAAAGCAATGTGTTAATATCTTCAAAAAATGGTGATTATTATAATAATGACGATGAAATAGGCGAAGTTGTTTTAAATGATAAATCATTATGCTCTGGATATTTAAATAATAATCAAGAATTTCCTAAATACTTTCATACTGGTGATTTAGGTTTTATTCATAATGACTGTTTATATTTATGTGGAAGAATTAAAGATGTTATTGTAATTAGAGGTAAAAATTTTGCTTCTTCATTAATTTGCGATACTATTTCAAATACCTTGTCAAAAAGCAATGTTGGTATAAATACATTTATTACTTTACCAGATAATGATGATTCTATATATTTCGTACAAGAAGTATTAAAGCCATTAAACACACAAGCATTAAAGCTAGAAATTCAAGAAGTAATAAAATCTTATACTAAATATGATATTCCATTAGAAAATATTATTCTTATAAAAAGTAGTGATTTACCAAAATTATCAAGTGGTAAGTTAGATAAAATTACATTAACAAACTTAATAATGGGTGGTGTGTTAAAATGAGACGATTGTCAATTAGGACTGAAGATAATATTAATTTGAAAGGCTTTCTTTTTACTTCTAAAATAAAAACAAAAAAGTGTGTTTTATTTATACCCGGATTAGAAGGTAACTATATTGAGTGTGATTTTATTGATTTATTGGCTGAGGTATTTACAAATAATAATTATGATTTTCTTTGTTCACATATTAGAAGTTCAATGCAAATGTTTAATAGCCAACCTAGACTCGGTGAAAAATATCCTATTTTAACTGGTGCAGCTTTTGAAAAATTTACTGATTGTACATTGGATATTAATGCGTGGATGGATGAACTTGTCTCCCTTGGGTATTCAGAAATTTATGTGGTTAGTCATAGCTATGGAAGTAATAAAATGATTTATTATTTAAATAGGGTGCATAAATATGATAATTATTTGAAAAAAATTGTTTTAATTTCGCCAATAGATTGTGTTGGTAGAAATAGAAAAAGGCATAATTATACTGAATTAATAAATACTGCACAAAAGAATATACGAGAAGGAAACGGAAAACAATTAATGTTTTGTGGTTTCTTTTATCAAACCTATGAAAATTTTATAGATTTTATGACTAATCCTTCAGTCGATAATTTCCCTATTTTTTCTCTTGGAAGTAAGAACTTTAATGAGTTTAATAATATTAAAATTCCTAAAATACTGGTATATGGTGAACAAGAACATAAGTATGTTGAAATAATTAATGATTTAATTGATAGAAAAATAATTAATTCATCATTATATGTTGTAAAAGGAGCTAATCATAATTATATAGGTAGTGAGAAAGAACTGTCTAAAGATGTTTTTAAGTTAATGGGGAGTGAGTTACAATGATAAAAATAACTATACTACATGCTGGAATAAATCATCCAAGCCCTTTTATTCACAGTTTATGTATAGAATTAGATAAATATGATGACATAAAATATGAAATTAATCCCGCATTGCCTACTGAAAAATCTACATATAATTGTCATGTGTTATATTTTCATCGTTTGAAAAGATATTATGATTCGAATGATATGAATAGTGGTGTTGAATTTATTAATAATGTAAAAAAATTGAAAATATTAGGGTATAAAATTGCGTGGACAATTCATAATTTTTTACCAATAGATAGAAAAATAACTGAAGTTGATGAATTTGTTCTAAGGCAATTCTTATCTTTAGCCGACTGTTTATTCACACTAACAAACAATATGAAGCAGTCATTAAAAAATAATTTTAACGTTGATTCTATTATGCATTCAATTGGTGTAAACACTTTAGATGGTTGGTTTGATAAAGAGACTATAGATTTGAGCTTTTTACCTGATAATGCATTTTTAATTACATTTGTAGGTAATGTTGCACCATACAAGCAAATTCAAAAGATAATCGATTATTTTAATCAGATCTATAATGATAATACATATTTATTAATTGCTGGACAACAAGCAAAAAATATTGATATTCATTTAAATATTAATAATGCTAATATTATTAGATATGATAAATTTGTTGGAGCTAGTAGTTGGGATAGAATATGTAAAAAGACAAATGTTTTTATTAATTTATATGATTTAAACTATGAGAATTTTAAATATGGATTTTTTCCTTCAAACTCTGTAACACTATTTCAAAAAGGAATAAAAGTTATTACTCCGAATTCTGAAATAGTTAATGAACTTTTACCTGAAGAGGCAAGAATATCATTTGATTTTAATAACGATGAATCTTTATTAAAAAGTATGGAAACAGTTATTAAACAGAATAAGAAACTTGTATTTGATGTCAATAATGATATTAGTAATAAATATAGTTGGGCAAAAACGACTCAAATTGTTGTAGAGTCTTTGAGAAACTTGTTTGAGAAAGAGTAGTAATTTGATATGGTAATATTTAGTGCAATCAATGATGAGATTGGTAATACTTTAACAGAACAGTTAAAATGTTTAAGAAAAAATAAAGTAAAATTCATTGAATTTAGAAAAATTGATAATAAGTTTCTTTTTGAATTAAGCAAAATAGAGTTAAATACAGTATTACAATTATTGAAGCAAAATAAAATTTTGGTATCTATGATTGATACACCAATAGGTAAGCCAAAATATCAATTTTCCGAAGAAGATATATATTTGATTTTTGATAAATATATAAAAATTGCAAAAATGTTTAATACTAATAAGTTACGTATTTTTAGTGATATAACAGATAATATTTTGATACATTTATGTAAAGTTGCTCAAAAAAATAGTATAGATTTATTTATGGAAAATGAGAAAGGTACTCAATTTACATCTTTTGATTATTTTGTTAATTTACAAAATAAAATAAAAATGAAGAATTTATTTGTTTTGTATGATGTTGAAAATTATTTTTCATGTAATGGTAAAGAACAATATTTAAAAGATTTTAACAAATATTCTAATATCATTAAATATGTACATTTAAGAGATTATGACAATAATTATACTATTATTACAAATGGACAATTAGATATTGTTGGTGTTTTAAATCAAATGTTAAATAAACCGTTTGATATTTGTGTTTCGATTGAATCCCATTTACCAATGATATCTTTTAAAGATAAAAAAGATTTATTTTCTAAAAATATGAAAGAAATACGTAAAAAAATACATAGGGAGTGATAGCATGGAAAATAGTAAGATTTTTCATTATACAAATTTATTGAGAGTTGAATTGAGCAATGAGATTGATACATCTGAAATTGAGAATTATTTCCCTCAAACAATTTCTGAAAAGCAATCTGATTATAATTCTGACTATACTATTAATTATAATTTATCTCAATATAATTATTTAAAAAATATTTTACCATCTTTTGATTTACAAGGCAAAAAATTTCCATATAGATCTGCTCCAGCGATTAGTAAAAATATTGACGGATGGACATTAAGCTATTTTTTCCCAAATAGATATTCTGAAGATTATTTTGTAGCCATAAATCAAGGCAAGATATGTATTTTTGCTAATAAGTATGATTCCAATATAGTAATTCGTATTTTAAATGAATTAATTGTAAGAAAATTATTAGAAAAAAATTATTTTCCAATTCATGCTTCTGCAATCGTAAATTTAGATGATGGTAAAACAGATTTGTTTTTTGGAGGTAAAGGTTCTGGTAAATCAACTATGTTTTTTGAAAAAACTGTAAATGGAAATTACTTGCCTTTAGCAAATGATGTTTGTTTTGTTGGTGTTGAAAATGGGCAAGCTATGGTTTATTCTATGACGTATGATATTACTTTTCATAAATCATTGCTTGTAAATAATAATAATGATTTTAATATAAAAGATGATAAAATTAGATGTAATCCTCTTCAATTTTGTCAATTTATTGATAAATCTTGGATATATGTTGCACCATTAAAATCTTTAAATTATACAGCTTTAAATTTATCTGACGATTTTGAAATTCAACAAATATCAGCTGAAAATATGCATGAATTATTATTAAAATATGGAAAAGATAGGGACTTTACGTTTGATGATGTATTAAATATTAATAATTTATATCCAAATTATGACTACGACAATTTAATTAAGCATGTATCTTTGTTAAACAGTATTAAAGGCAATGTTATAGATAGAAATAAAACAAAAAGACAAATTTATTAGGAGGTATAATATGATGTATTATTTATATGATGATATACAAACTATTATTCAAGAATTAGAAAAGCATAATTTAACTGTTGTTTTTAAGGAAGATGAGATTACAGTTTATGGAATGGATGATTTTTTAGTAATAGAAATTAAAAAGATTGATAACTCTATAAGAACATTTTCAATTCCTTTAAAAAGTGTTTGTTATGAATTATTAATTAATAAGTCGATTAAAGATAATTTATATAAATTAGTATCTAAAATAGTTAGCGAGAAATGTTTGGAATATAGCAGCAATGAAATTTTAACGATATTAAATGATATGAAAATAACAAAGGATTACTCTGAAAAAAATAAAGGTATATTAAAAAATGTTGCTATAATTTGGAGAGATCATTTCTTGGAAGAAAATATTGGTTTATTATCTGGTTTTGTTACGCTCGGAGTTAAACCTAATGATATACTTGCTTTAGATAAAGGAGATAGTACTGCACATCGATTTGAAATTACTGCAACATTTAAAAAAATGGGATTTAATGTGGATGTTTTAGATAATTCTTCACTTGATGATGATAAATTAATGGCAGTTGGAACAAATATGGTGAGTGATTTTATTAATAAAAGAAAAGACAAGAAAATAATAATTTTAGATGATGGTGCAATTATTACTAAAATTCTAAATAAAGTTCATTTTGATAATATTATTTCTGTTATTGAATTAACGGAAATGGGGTTGAGGCGAATTAATAAGTTGAATAAAATTGATTATCCTGTTTTAAATGTTGCCAAAACTAAATTAAAAAGAAATTTAGTATATCCCGAAATATCAAATTCTTTATTTATTAGAATTACAGAGTTACTTGGTGGAGAAAAATTGGTCGGAAGATCTGCAATATTATGTGGGTATGGAGACATGGGTGAAATACTTGCCGAAAGATTAAGAAGTTTTGGAGTTCGTGTTTCGGTCGTAGATACAGATACTATGAGGTTAATTGTTGCTGGTGAAAGAGGATTTAATACTTATAGGAATATTGTTGACGCAGTTAAAAATGAACATCCATTTATAATTATTGGTGCTTCTGGTTATTATAGTATTACAAAAGATATTTTTCCTTATCTTTCTGAAAAAACATATATTACAGCTGGAGCAACTGCGGATTTGAAAGTATTTGATAATTACAAGAATAGTTCTGTTTATGTTCCAAAATTAGGTACAATATATTCAATTGACAATAAAAATATTATTGTACTTGGTAATGGTCGTTCTGTTAATTTATATTATTCTGAAGCAATTCCAAATAAATCCAATGATATATTTAAGGCTGGTACATTAGTTACTGCATGTAATTCAGTAATTCATGCTAACGAATTAATATCAGGTGTCTCATTAAATGTTGTGGACGATTGGATAAGAAATTCAGGAATATTAGAAGAATATTACGATTTATATATTAATCGTGTAAAAGAAAATAAATAGGTGAAATATTATGATGGTGAAAACGAAATATAGTATTATTAGTAGGGGAACAGAACAATATTCTAAACATGGATATATGGGAATAAGCGAGCCTGTTTTGAGTAAACAATATATATTAGATGTTGATCATGGTGTTTTAGAAAGTGAGTTAAATGATCACGTTTTGGAATTTAAAGCTAATACTTATTCATTATGTAATATTGCTGTTTCAAGATTTGAGCTAATTTCAAGACTTGTATTTGAACGATTTAAGGTAAAGGATAATATTTTAATATTAGGATTTGGTAATATAGGATTTACTTGCTTATTATCTTTGTTAAAATCTGGTTATAAAAACATTAGTGTTTTTGTAAGAAATATCAAAGTAGATATAAAACCTTTAGAAGATAAATTTAACATTAAAGTGAATTTTGTGAAAAAGATTGACGATTCTTATGTAACTTATATTGACACGACTGGTTCATCCAATATTATTCAAGAAATGATTGAACAAAGTTCTTCACTCAAAGATATAATTATATTGAGTACTCCAAGAGAGTCGAAGTATCTTATTGATCCATTAATTATTAATAGAAAAAATTTAACGATAGTAGGTGGCCATGAACTAAATGGTATTGATAAAATATGGAGGAATAATCTTTTTAATAAGATTTTGGAAGAAAATTTAAATATAGAAGATATTTTAATCTCATATATTTCAGTAAGTGAATATAGTGAAAGTAATGTAAATCAATTAAGAAGCCATAAGAAAAAATTAATTGATATTATTAAATATTAAAAGGGAGATAATAAAATGGTAAAAAATTTTTTAGTAAGTGATTATGATGGTACATATAAAATGAAGCCGACAGTTTTAGATGATTTAAAAAAGAATAATTTTGCTGTGCAAAGGTTTATTGATAAAGGAAATATTTTTATGATGGCAACTGGGAGAGTTTTTGAATCAATTCATAAAGAATTTATTGAATTTGATTTAAAGGCAAACTATATTAGTTGTGCTGAAGCAAATGTTTTATTTAATAATAATTTTGAGTTACTATATTATAATACCATTTCAAAACAAGATATATTAAAAATAAAGGATTATTATAAACTGCTTGATGAAATGATAGGAAAGGATCCTTATGGTAATGTTAGTAGTGAAAATATTGTTGAATATAATATTAGGTATAAAGATGAAAAATCTAAACGTATATTTGTTGAAAATTTAAGGCATAATAAGTTGTTTGCATTTTACCATGATCCATTAGATCCGTTAAACGCACATTTATTTGACAAAAGAAATGATAAAGTTAAAGCAATTCAATTTGTAGCTACATTAGAAAATATTCCGAAAAATAAAATATATACTATTGGCGACGGATATAATGATTTGAGTATGATAGAAGAGTTTAATGGCTTTGCTGTAAAAAATGCTAAATATGCAGCTAAATTTGAATCATTAGGGGTTTATAATACTGTGAGTGATTTAGTGGATGATATAGAAAAAGAAAATGTGCCAAAAAGGCAACGAAAATGAGGATAGGTATTAAATTTATGTTATAATAAAAATAATGGGGGGTATGACTTTATGGAAGATATGCATATACACGTTAGAAACGCAGTTGATGATTATTCAAAATTAAAAATGTATATTGAACGGTGCATTGAGCTGGGATTAGATAGGGTGTTATTTGTGGAACATGGCCCAAGATTATCTGAACATCACTCTGCCAGGTTGGATACACCAGAAAAAATAACTCAATTTAAATCAAATATTGAACGAGCTAGAAAAGAATATCCAAATTTAAAAATATTTTATGGGATAGAATTAGATTTTTCTTATGATAAAGCATTTAATGATAGTAATAATAAATTAACTAATATTGGATTTGATTATATAATATCTGCAATACATCATTATAGATTTACTAATGGTAGAGATTATTTAAAAGCAATTATACAAATGATTGATACTTGTAAATTTGATATTATTGGGCATATGCTTTTAAAATATGATTGGAAAGATTGTTTAGATTTAATTGATATTGTATTGAATAAAGCCAAAGAAAAAGGAATTATTATTGAAATTAATACTAGTGATAGATCTAGATGGAAAGATGATGTGTTGGAGTATATGCTAGAGAAAATGAATGAGTATGGAATTACTTATACAATAGCTTCTGACGCTCATTCTGTCGAAGAGGTAGGTCACATGATAAAAGAGACAACTGAAAAAGTAGAGCATTTTAATTTTAAAAAATCTTGTTTAATCAAAAAATAATTGTTTTATTTATGTAAGGAGGAAAAAGATATGGTTGAAAAGACAGAATTCACTGAAGATACAATAAAATCAGAAGTTGAGAAACATTACGGAATGAAAGTTAATGATATTAAGGTAGTAAATGGTGGTAGTGCTAATATATACAAATTAACAGCCGATAATGGTGAAAAATATATTTTGAAAGAATTTCAATCAAAATTTAGCGGCAAAACTATTCTTAAAGAAATTAATATTATTAATTTCTTAAGAAATAAAGGATTATCAGTACCAGAATATGTAACATGTTTAGATGGAAAACAATATTTTGAATACAATGATAAAACAGTAATTATTCAAAAGTTTATTGAAGGACATACCCAAGGTAATTATAGCGGAAGTGTAGAGCAAATGTTAGAATCTGCAAAATATTTAGGTATTATTGTTAATGCATTAGAGGATTATCCTTATGAGGATATGTTTGGTTGTAATATTGAGAAATATACATCAGATGAAATCATTGATAAGAGTATTGCAAAACACGAAAATTTAATACCGTTAGCTGAAAAAGACGAAGTACATGGTTCTGAGATAGTAAAAGACTTAAAAGACAAAATAGAAATGTTAAAAGAAGTCAAACGAGATGGTACTTTTAAAAAAGCTACTAATGTAACAATAAAGAAAACACATGGTGATTATAATGTATTACAGTTTATTTATGATGACAAGGGTAAAATAAAAGCTATTATTGACTTTGTTAATGCTGGTGAAATGCCAATAGTATGGGAGATTGCTAGATCATATAATTATATAGACAAAGATTGTAAAAACGGTGAATTTAACATTGATCATTTAGTTATGTATGTAAAAGAATATTTAAAATACTCAAAACTTAACAAAGATGATTTAAAATATTTACCTTATGTATATTTAGTGCAAGTATTATCAAGTACATACGGTTATAAAGAATATTTAAAAAATGGTAATCTTGATTTGCTTCGTTTTGGAAAAGAAAGAACGAATATATGCCGTTATTTAATGAAAAATGCTAAAACAATATCAGAAAGATTATTGGAAATCGACTTGTGATTTATGAATGCTAATAATGAAATCTTAATTTCTATTATAGTCACGGTTTATAATAATGAACAATATATAAAAAAATGTTTAGAAACAATTATTCCTCAACTCAATTCAAAAATTGAGTTGATTATTGTTGATGATGGTTCTTCTGATTCCACTATAAATATTTGTAATGAAATAATAAAAGGTACAAGGAATATTACAATTGTTTTAAATGAACATAATGGATTATCTAATTCTCGTAATACTGGTATAAAAAAGTCTAGGGGTAAATATATTGTATTTGTCGATGGTGATGATTGGATTGATAAATCATATTTGAAATATTTAGAAGAAATAATTAACAACAATCATTATGACGTTATTTTAATTAATACTACAAAATATTTTGAAGGTGAAGGTAAATATCTTGTTGAAAATTTTAATTTTTCTGATTTAGATAAACATCCGTCCAAAGCTACAGAAAAAAAATTTATTTATAATAATATTTGTGGTAGAGCATGGAGATTAATAACACGACGACAATTTTTACTTGATAACAAATTATTTTTTACTTATGGAATTTTGCATGAAGATGAAGAGTGGGTTACTAAAGTTTTAAATTTATATAATTCTATATTTTATAGCCCTAAAATAAGATATTTTTATCGAAAACATAATAATTCTATCATGTCCTCTAAATCTTTTAAAAATTATAATGATTTATTGTCTGTTGCTATAAAATTATTTGATTTTAGTCATAACAAAATTAATTATAAAAATTATACTCAATATGTAGTTTTTAGATGTATTAGAAATAGTTATGGTAATTATAATAAGTTTAATAATGCTGAAAAATCATTGTTAGATTCATGGTATATTAATCATAAAATAATTTTTTTATATGGAATTAAATATAAATTTTTATTAATGATATTATATTTAATTTTTGGTTATAAAAACGGTATCCCATTATATAAGAATTATTTTAAAACATTAAATAAAAGACATGATAAATGGATGGTTTAAAAAATAGAAAAAGAAAATTATAAAGAATATATATATTTATGTGAGAGGTAAATTATGAGATATTTAGGAAATTGTGTGATATTATTTATTATATCATTAGTAATGATTTTCCCTGTAAATGTTGCCGCACGTCCTGGTTGTTGCTCTTGGCATGGTGGTGAAAGTGGATGTAGTGGCAATAAAACAGTTTGTGCTGATGGGACTATTTCTTCATGTCCATGTGATGGAACAAGTTCTAGTTCTTCGTATGAATCTTCTTCGAACAATAGTTATTCTAGTAGTGAGGATAATAATGGTAGTTCAACATTAATAATTTGTATAATACTTATAGGTGGATTTATTCTTTTTGCATATATTAATGATTGGTGGGAAAAATCGAAGAAAGAAAAAGCAAAAAGAGAAGAAGAACGGAAACATTTAGAACGGCAAAAAATCGAAGAGCAGAAAATAGAAAAGGCACAAGATTTAAAAAGAAGTATTATTAATGGTGAAAATATTAAAATATTATTACAAAACGTTGATCTACAAATTTTGAACAGACTGACAAGTGATGATGTAGTAGAAATTATAAATATAAATATTTTAAATAAAACAGATATTAAACTTTTTATTAATAAATTGATTGAAGCGGATGGTTATTATACTTCTATTTTTGAAGAAATATGTGAGCATTTATGTAGTACAAATTTATTGTCACAACAAGAAGAGTTGTATAATCGTCAACGCTTTGTATTAGAATATATTTTTAAAAGTATTAGTGATGACTATCAAAAAATTTTTATGAAACTATTAAAGAATAAAGAAACTGCTTTTTTGAAGAAAATATTGCAGGAAAAATTAAAATGTAAATTTGAGTTTAGTTATGAAGAAACACTAAAGTTATATAACATTTTGTGTAATATCAATGATTTAGAGTTAGTAAAGTTAATTTCAACAAGTAATAATGTTGTATATAAATATATTTATGCTTTTGAAAAAGACTTAGAAACTAGAAATTACAAAAACATAAAAATATATTGTATTTTGTTTCAACAAGATATATATTTTGATCAATATGTTATAACACATATTTTTGATTTGTTGACCAAATTTCGAGATATTAACCTAGTGAAAGCTTATTTGAATGAATGTAATGATATCAATAGCTTTTTACAAAAATATGGAGTTCAATTAATTTATTTATCAATCAGAAGATTATGGATTGATATAGTTGAATACATTTTGGCAAATTATCAAGGCATAAATGTAAATGTAATAATTGATGGAGGAACCCCTTTAATTTATGCCTGTTATAAAAAAAGTTATAGAATTGTAAAAGCCTTGTTAGACTATGGGGCTGATGTAAATTTTAAAGATTCAAAAAATAATTGTGCATTAGTATGTGCCTGTGAATCTAAAAATTTAAAAATTTGCAAGATATTAGTCGAACATGGTGCTACTTTATATAATAATGAACAAAATGAGGCATTAGAAAAAGCACTAAAGAAACGTGATATTTATAGATTACCATCTGTTTATATTTATGATATTTATAGGAAAAGCAAAAGAAAAAATTAATGAAAAATTTACCTTTTGCTATTGATTTATATAGTAAAAGCAATTATAATAACAAACCAAAGCAATGTTAAACTTTTGGTTTGTTTTGTTTTGTTATAAACAAATTGTTTATTGAGTGATTTAAGCAGTACATTCAATCCTACTTTTATAAGTAGCTGCATTGCTAATGTGAGGGATTGGTATGTGCTGCTTTTTAAATTTTTATATTATTATATGGAGTTACTTTATATTTGACATAACAAGTTGCCTTTGTGCGGCTTGTTATGTCTTTTTTTTTATTTTAATTAGAGCTCCTCCTTTCTGTTCATTTAAAAACTAATGAACAGGAGGAATTATGAAAGAGCGACCAAAAAGAAGAAGGAAGAAAGATAATCCTTATATTTTAAATTATAATGATAATAGTAAAATTTATACTGTTTCTTTCAAGGATGTGAAAGGCAATATACAAATAGTAGAAATTAATAAAGAAATTTATGATTGTCTAGATAAATTTGAATTAAATGATTTATCCGAAATGAATGAGTTTGATAGGCATATTGAACATTCCTATACATACGAAAATAAAATCAATGATCGAGCATTTATTAAAACAGAAAGTGTAGAAGATATTGTGGAAAATAAAATTATCAGTGATAAATTAAAGAAAGCTATTGATGAATTATCTGTAATTCAAAGGAAAAGAATTAAAATGTATTATTTTGAAGGATTATCACAGAAAGAAATAGCTGAAGTTGAAGGAGTGTCTTTAAGAGCAGTTCAGTATACTTTAAACGAGGCTATTTCTGAATTAAGAAAAATTTTAAAAAATTATAAAAATTAACTTCGTAAAAAGTGTTTTGAATGAGGAAACAAGTGAATGGGGATACCATTCACTTGTTTCGTTTTTTGAAATGAGTCGCTCTTTGACAATTTTATTTAAAATAATTAAATACGTTGCCATTATTTAGAGCACATTAATGAGTCCGCTTGCGAATATACTTGATTATAAATATTAGATAGCTTCTAATATTGCGATGATAAATAATGGTTATAATGATACTTCTACCTAGCTCAGACTCAATCAAAGGGGTAGCTCTGTCAGGGACAGGGAGGTGAGAATCCTATGGAACTGTTTAGCTAACAGTCGTTTAATTATTATATAGATAGAAAGGACTAATATATGAAAGAATATTTGGTATCAATAAAAAGAATTCAAAAAATCAATTTAATTGTTAGTGAAAAAACTTCAAAAAAAGCATTGAATAAAGTGATTCGTTTTATAGATGATTGTAGAAAGAACAATTTAGATTTTGAACGTTTATTTGATGATGAAGTTAAATTTGAGTATCACGTTAAAAAAGTTTCAAAAATCGGAAATTAAAAAAATTTAGTTCATATAGTTTAGAAGGGGGGAATATTTTGAATCAACATATAAATGTAATTGTTAAAGATAATATTTCAGAAGATGTGAATGACGAAAAATTAATTGTGGAATTATTCAATAAAAAATTGCTTAAAGTAATAATGAAAATTGAAAAAAATAATTAATGTTTGTCAAGGATGAAATGATAACAATTACATGATTTTATTTTGTTGCACTTTTTTGTATTATGCAATTGTTGGAGGTAATTTATGAAAGAAAGAGTAGGAATTTATTGTCGTTTATCTGATGAAGATAGAAATAAACGTATTAAAACCGATGATAGTGATTCGATTGCTAATCAAAAAAGTATGTTATTAAAATACGCATTGAAACAAAATTGGGAAGTTATAAATGTTTATAGTGATGATGATTATTCTGGTGCAGATATTAATAGACCAGCATTTAATAGAATGATTAATGATTGCAAAAATGGTGTTATAAACATTGTTCTTTGCAAAACACAGTCTAGATTCTCTAGAGATATGGAAATTGTGGAGAAATACATTCACAATAAATTTATCGAATGGGGTGTTCGTTTTGTTAGTATTGTTGATAATGCGGATACAAATGTTCACGGTAATAAAAAGTCTAGACAAATTAATGGACTTGTAAATGAATGGTATTTAGAAGATTTATCTGATAATATTAGATCATCGCTTATGAATAAACGTGATGATGGATTATTTATGGGTAGTTTTGCTCCATATGGATATGTTAAAGATCCTCAAAATAAAAATAAACTTATTATTGATCCAGTTGCGGCTGGTGTAGTGGCAAAAATTTTTGAATTGTTTAAATCTGGTATGGGTTATCATAAAATCGCAATGTACTTAAATAATGATAATATTCCAACACCTAGCATTTACAAAAAGAATAATGGAAGTAAGTACAAATGTCGACATACTAGAGTTGGAACTTTACAAACAAGATGGAGCAATGATACGGTTTCAAAATTATTAAGAAATCCTGTTTATGCAGGACATTTGGTTCAAGGTAAGAAAACTTATGTTAGTTATAAGAATCATAAAACTTTAATTAAGCCTAAATCTGAATGGAGTGTTTGCTACAATACACATGAGCCTATTATTGATAAAGAAACATGGGATTTTGTTCAAAACAAGTTTAAATCTAGAGTGGGGACTTGTAAACAAACCAGGTGTGTTTATATGCTTAGTCAAAAAGTTTATTGTAAAGAATGTAAAAGAATTTTTGTTCGTCAATTGTGCCATACTAAGGATGGTAAAACTCCATATATGAAATGTAAGAGTAGAAGAACAGCAGCATTTGTTTGTGACAATAAGTATGCTATTAGATGTGATGTTTTGGAAAAAATTATTATTGATAAACTCAATCAGCAACTTGATAAATATTATAGTCTTTCAGAACTTGAAAAGCAGTATTTGCTACAAAAAGATTCATTGGATAATGAAAATGGTAGCAAATTAAAAAATTTATCAGCAGAGGTTGATAAAGTTAAGGCAGAAATAAATGAAAAAAGGTGTTATTATTCAACTTTATATGAAGATAAATTAAAAGGAATAATATCAGAAAATGATTTTATTATGTTTAGAGATAAATTTAATCAAGAATGCGAGGAAAAAGAAAAAAGATTAGCTGCTTTAGAAGAGCAAATCCTTGAAATATCTAATAAAAAAATAGATGTTGATAACAGTATTAAAGTTTTTGAAAAATATAAGCATATTACTGAGTTAACTAAAGAAATTGTTGATGAATTTATTGATTGTATTTGGATTGGAAAAGTTGATGAAAAAACTGGAGTAAGAGATGTTGAAATTGAAATGAACATTATTAAACTAGTCTAACTGCTCCGTGTTATAAAGAAAGCCGGTCATGGAGGAACTGATCCTGGGGCTGTTAGTAGTTCTGGAGTACAAGAAAAAGATTTAACTTTAATGATAGCTCAGTATATGTATGAAGAATTTCAAAAAAGAGGAGTTCCAGTTACTTTAATTAGAAGTACTGATGAGACTATTTCACCAACAGATAGAGTAAATAGAGTGCTTGCGGCATATGGGGATAATCCTAATGTAGTTGTGATTTCGAATCATATTAATGCAGCTGGATCTGGAATACAGGGGGCTGAAGGGGCTGAGGTTATATATGCTTTAAGAGATAATAGTGATTTAGCTTCTAATATTTTAACAGCTTTAGGTAATGCTGGACAAAAGATGAGAAAATTTTATCAAAGAAGACTTCCAAGTGATACATCTAAAGACTATTATTTTATGCATAGAAATACTGGAAGTAATACTCATCCAGTTATAGTTGAATATGGTTTTATTGATAATCCAGAGGATTTAGCTAAAATACAAAATAACTATAAAGAATATGTTGATGCGGTTGTCGATGCAGTAATTGCGACTTATGAGGGAGAGACAATTCCATCTTTACCTGAAAGTGGTAATTATTATGTAGTACAAAGTGGAGATAGTTTATGGAAGATAGCCAATAAATATGGAATTACAGTTGATGAGCTTAAGAGTTTAAATGGTTTAACTAGTAATAATTTAAGTGTTGGACAGATTTTAGAAGTACCTGGTGGTTCTAGTAGTGGAACTTATACAGTAAAATCTGGAGATAGTTTATGGAAGATAGCTAATCAATATGGGTTAACAGTAGCTGAACTTAAAAATTTAAATGGATTAACAAGTGATAATTTGAGTATAGGTCAGGTTTTAAAAATAAGTAATTCATCTAGTTCAAATAATTCTAATACTTATACAGTAAAAGCTGGAGATAGTTTGTGGAATATTGCTAATAAATATGGAATTACAGTAAGTGAACTAAAAAATTTAAATGGTTTAACGAGTGATAATTTGAGTATAGGACAGATTTTAAAGGTTCCAAATGGCTTTAATACATATACAGTTAAAAGTGGAGACAGTTTATGGAGTATTGCAAATAGATATGGAATAACAGTTAATGAACTAAAAAATTTAAATGGTTTAACTAGTAATACTTTAATGATTGGTCAAGTTTTAAACTTACCATAAAAAAATAGGTATAAAACCTATTTGATGTTTTTAACAAGGTCGAATCTATATCCTTGTTTTTTCATGTTTTTAATAAAAGTATCTAGAGCTAGATAATTACCTTTATTTTTTGGATGCATTAAGTATATGGCTCCATTATGAACTCTTTTGGTAAGTTCATTTAAGGCCTTTTCTTTTGAAACGTCTTCTTTATAATCCAAATAATCAGCACTATAGAAATATGATTTGTAACCTAAATCTTTCATAATTTGTAAGTCTCTATAACTCCATTCTCCTCTTGGATCTCGATAAACTTTTTCCATATTTTGTCCTGTAATTTTATAATATGTTTCTTCTACTTCTTTGATTTCTTGAATGTATTTGTTAAAGTTTTCTTTTGTAGCAAGTTCAGGCATATTTAAATGATGGGAAGTATGGTTAGCTATAGTATGACCGGTTTCAGCCATCTTTTTAATTAAATCTGCATTTTCTTCGATGAATTTTCGGCATAAGAAGAATGTAGCTTTAACATTATTTTGATTTAAAACATCGACAATTTCTTTGACATATGTCTCTAGTCCACCTTCATCAAAAGTAAGATATAAGACTTTTTCATCTGGTCCCATGAAGAAAGCATTATATTTTTTTAATTCATTGATATCAGCACCTCCTGACGGTCTTTTACCATCTAATTTATTGTTACTCCACCAACCTCTAGTTTGGTTGTCAATTTTATCATATTCATCTTTATAAAATGGTGTTTTGTTTTCTATTACTTTAATAAATCTATGAGCTTTGGCTATTTCTCCTTTTGAATTAACTACAGTGTATATTAGTTCGTAAGTGCCGGTTTTGTCTGTGGAAATCTGATTATTTATTTTAACTTTATCTGTAATATCACCATCTTTAGGATCTGTTGCTTTATAGCCGGGTTCTTTATAAGTTTGTCCTTGATATAAGGTTATAATATTTTTTCCAGACAAAGTAATAGTTGGTATGTTTATTTTATGTATATTTATAAATTTTAAATAAATAATTAGTGCTATTAAAATGAATAATATAAAGGTTATTATAAATTTTATTTTTTTTGTCATTTTTTCACCTCACAACATTATACTAAATATGTTTTTGAAATATGAAGTTAATAATTGTACTTTTTGAAAAAGTAATATATAATTAATGTAGGAGGAATAGGGGTATGAAAATAACAAATAAAATTAATCCAGCAATTTTTAGAGAATATGATGTTAGAGGTATCGCTTATGATGATATTGATGAAGATGTAGCTTATACTATTGGTAGAGCATTTGGATGTTATGTACGTGAACTTGGTGAGAGTAAGGTTATTTTAGGTCATGATAATAGAGATAGTTACCATGTAATTTATCCAGCTTTGGTGCAAGGAATTATAGATAGTGGGGTGAATGTACTTAGTTTAGGATTGGTAACAACACCGATGCATAATTTTGCAAAGATATATTATGATATAAATGCGGGTATTATGGTAACGGCCAGTCATAATTCTAAAGAATATAATGGATTTAAAATGTCAGTTAAAAAAGAGGATTCTTTGTATGGCGATGATTTGCAAGCTTTTAAACATTATTTAGATTGTTATGATTTTAAAAGTGGTAAAGGTACTGTTATAACTGAAGATGTATTTCCGGCTTATTTGAATAATTTGAGAAAATCTTTGAATTTTGGTAAAAGAAAAGTTAAAGTAGTAGTGGATTGTGGCAATGGCACAGGTAGTCTATTTATTGAAAATATTTTAAAAGAGTTTGATTTAGAATTTAAACTTTTATACTCTGAAAGTGATTGTAATTTTCCAAATCATATTCCAGATCCAGCAGTTAAAAATAATTTACATGATCTAGGTGAAATGGTGAAAGATTTAGGTTATGATTTAGGTGTGGCTATTGATGGTGATACAGATAGGTGTGGTATGGTTTTAGAAGATGGATCTTTTGTCTCAGCTGATATGATTATGATTTTATTTTATAGGGCTTTAGCTAGTCAAATGAAAATTAGAAAAGGTGTATTTGATGTTAAGTGTTCTATGAGTTTAATTGATGAAATTGAGAAGCTTGGTTTAAAACCTTGTATGAATAGAACAGGCAGTGTTTATTGTAGAAGTTATGTTAAGGATAATGATTTGGACTTTGGTGGAGAATATTCTGGACATTTATTTTTTAGAGATAGATATTTAGGTTTTGATGATGGTATTTATGGAATACTTAGAATTATTGAATTACTTTCACATAGTGATAAAAAGATTAGTGAATTTTTTGAAGGAATTAATCATTATTATTCTACTGAGGAAATAAAAATTAGGGTTACTGATGATAATAAGTTTGATATTGTGAGAGGTGTTATTGAATATACTAAGAATAAAAAATATGCATTTTCTTTAGTTGATGGTATTAGGGTTACTTTTGATGATGGCTGGGCTTTAGTTAGAGCAAGTAATACAGGTCCAGATTTAACAGTTAGATTTGAAGCTAAGACTGAAAAAAGATTGAAAGAAATTCAAAATGAATTTATAAGTTTAATTGATGAAATAAAGGGGATGTAGTTTTATGAAAAGAGATATTATATCTACTCCTTGGTCTGATTTACCTATTAGTAAAGGAGAAGGAAAAAATCTTGGAAAGAATATTAGAAGAAGTCCTTTAAAATATAGTTTATGTGATGTTAGAATTAGAATGGGACTATTTTGCACTGAAGAAGAGGTAATGGAAAGACGAGAGAAAATAAGGAAAAAGAAATTACCATAAAATATTGAAAATTATATATAAATATTATATAATTTTTATATGCCGCAATAGTATAAAGGTATTACGAGGCCATGGTAAGGCTTTAATCGGCGTTCGATTCTCCGTTGCGGCACCATAGAATAATTAGCTTAAATTTATTGAGCTTTCTGTATATAAAAATCAAGGGTTATTCAAAATTTAAATTTTGTTTACCCTTGATTTTGATTATTCAATATTTTAAAATGTTTTATTATAATGTTATTTTTTTGTGTTAAAAATAGTATTTTACTTTTTTGACTTTTAGAAAAGAGAAATGGTAGGTTTCTAAAAAGTGAAATGATTGAATATTAATATATTTAAAAATATAAATATTTAAAGCCTATTTTTTTATAGATTGTGGATGCTCTTGGAAGTGAAAATAGATCGGCAAATATTAAATTATAAATTTCATCTGCTAAGAATATAAAGCATAAGGTATAACTGATTATTAAAAAAAGTTTTTTATTTAGATGGGTTGCTAGATAAAAACAAAGTGGAACGATTATATACATTAAAAGTAAGCTTGATATACCAAATATTAAAACACTTCTTAAACATACATATCCATTAATGTTTCCAAAATTTAATATTTCTTTATTATAATCCCAACATTTGACAGTATTTATGTTTTCCATATACCAACCACCAATGTATTCTAGTATACCGCTTGCAACAACACTTATTAAGAAAATATATAATGGGTGTTTTCTTTTTTTATAGGTTAGAAAAAAGATTGTTACTGCTCCTATAGCATATATGTTTATCCATGGTAGAAAATTGCCACCTCGCCAATAAAACTCTTTCATACCACTATTAAAGAAATAAAAAATAAATTCATATAACCAGCCAAATATTCCTGATATTACAATTATTAAACAGATTATTCCAAGTAGTGTTGCTTTATCAAAGTTGTAGTCATTATTTAAATAATTTTTAAATTTTTCTTTCATAAAAAACTCACATCCATTTATATTGTATCAGAAAAGTTATGGGTAGTACTATTTTTGATAAATATTTATGTACTTCTTTACATTAAAGTATCATCATGATATAGTAATTAATGAAGATAAGTGTAAATAATTGAAGAAAAGGTGGGTTTATGATTAAGGTTTTTAAAAGTGAATTAGATAAAGTGAGTTTATGTGAACAGATTGAAAAAAATAGTTGGATTGATTTAATAAACCCGACAGAGGAAGAAGTAAAAAAAATTTCTACTATTTGCGAAATAAAATCTTCTATTATTATGCAGGTTTTAGTAGAAAAAGAGTTTCCAAGAGTTAGAAAATTTGATGGAGGAACTTTAGTTGTAATAGATGTTCCTTATATGAAAGATAGGAGCATTAAAAATAAATATGTTACATATCCTTTAGGAATTATTATATGCGATAGTCATTTTATAGTAACTGTCTCTTTAGTAGAACATGAGTGTTTAAAGAAATTTAAACAAGGAGATGTAGATAATTTTGATATTTCTAAGAGAATACGTTTTTTATTACAAATCATTTTTAATTCCGCAGAAGCATATCTATATACTTTAGATTCGTTAGAATATGATATTAAGAAGGTTGAAAAACATACTTATCATTCGACTAATAATAAGCAACTTTTGAATTTTTTAAATATTCAAAAATCACTTGTTTATTTTATTACATCTTTGAGGGCTAATAGTACTGTGCTTGAGAGATTACAAAAAGAAGATATTATTCCTTTAAGTAAAGAAGAAAAAATTCTTTTGGAAGATACAATCATAGAAAATAAACAATGTATTGAAAATTGTGCGATATCTAGAGAAATTTTGTCTTCAACAATTGATGCTTATGGAACTATTATTTCTAATAATTTGAATGTTATTGTGAAGTTTTTAACAGCAATTACTATTGTATTTTCTGTTCCAACTATGATTGCTTCTTTTTTGGGTATGAATGTACCGCTTGGTATTATTGGTGAAAGTGATTATTCATTTCTATTTATTTGTATTATTTCATTTATTGTTTCACTTATTTTGGCTTGGTGGCTTAAGAAAAGAGATATGCTTTAATGAATGTGTTAAGTATATGTCTTTTTTTGTTTGTTTTTATGTTTTTTTAATTTATATGTGTTATGATAAGTATGAAAGGTAGGTAATGAAAATGTTACAAGGTAAAGTAGCCATTGTTACAGGTGGTACTAGAGGTATTGGATTTGCTATTGTTAAGAAGTTTTTAGATAATGGTGCCAAAGTAGTTTTATTCGGGACTAAAGAAGAGTCTGTTCAAAATGCTTTGATTAAATTAAAAGGAGAAAATCCTGGGTATGAAGTTATGGGAATGCATCCTGATATAACTAATATGAAAGAAGTGGAAAAAGCTTTTGCGGAAGTTAAAAATAGATATGGAAAAATTGATATTGTAGTAAATAATGCTGGAATTTCTGCTAGAGATAGTTTATATAATTATACAGAAGAAGCTTTTGATAAGATTATTGATTTAAATGTTAAAGCTGTGTTTAATTGCTCTAAAGTAGGAGCTTTATATATGAAACAGCAAGGTGGCGGAGTTATTTTAAATACTAGTTCAATGGTTAGTATTTATGGACAAGCTGCAGGATGTGGATATCCAGCAAGTAAGTTTGCGGTTAATGGTTTGACTAAGTCTTTGGCTAGAGAACTTGGCAAAGATCATATTAGGGTAAATGCGGTAGCCCCTGGTGTTATTCACACTGATATGGTAGATGCTTTGCCAGAAGAGATGATTAAACCGATTATTGCTTCTATTCCGATTGGTAGAATGGGTGAACCTGAAGATGTTGCAAATGCGTTTCTCTTTTTAGCAAGTGATATGGCTAGTTTTGTTACGGGAGCTATTTTATCAGTTGATGGGGCTGGAATGTGTTAAAAATTAGATGTTTTATATTGACATCTTTTTTTATATATTGTAATATGTTTATATGAACAGATATTCATATAATAGGAGTGATTAAAATGTATAGTAAAGAGTTTTTAGGAGGACTTGCAGAATTTTTTAAGATTTTTGCGGATGAAACAAGACTTCGTATTTTAGATTTGTTAGTGTCTGGTGAGAAGTGTGTGAATGAAATATCGGAAAAGTTAGATGTTAGTCAATCGGCTGTTTCTCATCAATTAAAAACACTTAGAGGTTCTAATTTAGTTAAAGCGAATAAAGTTGGGCAAACGGTAAATTATAGTATTATCGATGAACATATTTCTATTATTTTGAAATATGGAATAGAACACTTAAAGGAGAAGATTAATGATGAAAATTAAATTAAATAGTGATTTAATTAAAATTATAATAAGTGCGATTTTGTTTGTTATATCTTTGTTTTTTAAAGATAATATTTATTTAATACTTTTGGTATGTAGTTATTTGGTGGTTTCATATGAAATTTTTATAGATGCGGTTAAAAAAATATTTCAAGGTGAGATTTTTGATGAAAATACATTGATGATTATTGCAACTATAAGTGCTTTTATAATTGGAGAATATCCAGAGGCAGTTATGGTAATGCTTTTATTTGAGTTTGGTGAATATTTATCTGATTTAGCTGTTGATAATTCTAAAGAGTCAATTACTAAACTGATGGATTTACGCAGTGATTATGTGAATTTGAAAAATGGTGATGAGATAGAGAAGGTAGATATTAAGAAAGCTAGAGTTGGTGATTTGTTTTTAGTTAAACCTGGTGAGAAAGTACCTTTAGATGGGGTGATAGTGAGTGGTAATACATCTTTAGATACATCTAGTTTAACAGGTGAGAGTATACCTAAAGAAGTTAATGTTGGCGATAGTGTATTAAGTGGATTTGTGAATGGTAGTGGACTTATTACAGTAAAAGCTACAAGTGAATTTAGTAATTCTACAGCCAGTAAAATTATAAATATGCTTGAAAATTCTAATGAAAAGAAAACTAAAGCAGAAAAGTTTATTACTAGGTTTTCTAAAATATATACTCCGATTGTAGTTTTGCTTGCTGTTTTACTTGTTTTAATTCCTATGTTATTAGGCGGGAATTTTAACGAATGGTTTTACAAGGCTTTAGTATTTTTAGTTACAGCATGCCCTTGTGCTTTGGTTATATCTGTGCCACTTGGATTTTTTTGCGGAGTTGGTAGAGCTAGTAGAGAAGGTATTTTAATTAAAAGTAGTAATGGTTTAGATAGTTTGAATAAATTGGAGACAATTATTTTTGATAAGACAGGAACAATTACTGAGGGTAAGTTTGAAGTAAGGGATATAGTTAGTAATGGTGTTTCTAAAGAAGAATTATTGAAATATGCGGCTTATTTAGAGTATTATTCAAATCATCCAATTGCTTTATCAATAGTCAAAGCTTATAACGATAAAATTGATGAAAGTGAAATTAAAGATTATAAAGAGTTAAGTGGTCAAGGTGTTAAAGGGATAGTATTTTCAAAAAAATTAATGATAGGTAGTGAAAATTTATTTAGTAAGGAAGGTATTATTGTTCCTAATGTTAAGACTTTTGGCACAGTTGTTTATGTAATTTGTGATGATAAATATATAGGTTATTTAGTTATTGGAGATAAGATTAAGGAGTCTGCTAATAATTTAGTAAATAATCTTAAGAAGATAGGAATTAATAGAACTGTAATGCTTTCTGGCGATAATAAGAATATTGTTCGTGAAGTGGCAAATAAAGTTAATATAGATGAGTATTATGCTGAATTACTTCCTATAGATAAGGTTGAAAAGTTAAAAGAAATTAAAAAAACAACATTTACGGCTTTTGTTGGTGATGGGATAAATGATGCTCCTGTTATCAAAGAGGCTGATTTGGGTATTTCAATGGGTTCTATTGGAAGTGATGCAGCAATTGAAGCTTCTGATGTAGTACTTATGCATGATAATTTATCTAAAATTGTAGTAGCTATAAAAATTGCTAAGGTTACTCAAAGTATTGTTAAATTTAATATTGTATTTGCTTTAGGATTTAAGTTATTGATGCTTGTTTTAGCAACCTTTGGTTTTGCGAGTATTTGGATGGCTGTTTTTGCAGATGTTGGAGTAACTTTACTTGCGGTTTTAAATTCTTTAAGAATAATGAAAATTCAAATTTAAAAAGTTTGAATTTTTTTCTATTTAAAAAAGGAATTTTAATTTTTCATCGTATGTTTTATATAGGTGATGAAAATGAATTACTATAATGAAATAAAAGAAACTTTAGTTAAAAACGAAATATATAAAAAGGTCAAAGATTATTCTAAAAATAAAAGTGATTTAAAAGCTTATTTTGAAGTTGGTAGATTAATAGTTGAAGCTCAGGGCGGAGAAAAGAGAGCTAAATACGGAAATAAGCTAATTAAAGAGTATTCAGAAAGATTAACTAGAGAATTAGGTAAGGGTTATACAGAAAGAAATTTGCGTAATATGAGAAATTTTTACAATAAATTTAAAAAGTGGCACACAGTGTGTGCCGAATTGAGTTGGAGTCATTATAGGTGTTTATTGTCTATTGATGATGATAATGAGTTTAATTATTATGTTATGATTGTTAAAAAATTTAATTTATCAGTTAGGGAATTACTTGAAAGAATAAAATCAAAAGAATATGAAAGAATTGGATTTAAAGAAGAATTAGAAGAGCCTAAAATAAACACTTTAATTAAAAATCCAATAATGATAAAAGTGGGTGATAAAAACAAAAAATTAAGTGAATATGCTCTGCACCACTCCATTTTAGAAAATATGGATGATTTTTTAAAAGAGCTTGGCATTGGTTTTGCTTATATTGGTAGTGAAGTAAAAATTAAAATAGGTAATAATTATCATTATATTGATTTTTTACTTTTTAATTATAAATTTAATTGTTTTGTTGTAGTGGAATTAAAGGTTACAGAATTTAAAGCTGAATATATTGGACAAATAATAAAATATATGAATTATGTTGATAAAAATATTAAAGAGTTAGTTAACGATAAAACAGTAGGTGTGGTCATATGTAAGAAAGACAATAAGTATGTTTTAGAGTACTGCACAGATGATAGAATTTTTACGACAACTTATAAAGTGAAATGAAGGAAGTGATCAAAACGAATTATTATGATGAAATAAAAGAAACTTTAGTTAAAAACGAAATATATAAAAAGGTCAAAGATTATTCTAAAAATAAAAGTGATTTAAAAGCTTATTTTGAAGTTGGTAGATTAATAGTTGAAGCTCAGGGCGGAGAAAAGAGAGCTAAATACGGAAATAAGCTAATTAAAGAGTATTCAGAAAGATTAACTAGAGAATTAGGAAAAGGATACAAAGTATCTAATTTAAAAAATATGCGCCAGTTTTATTTGATTTTTAAGAAATGCCAAGCACTGCCTGGCGAATTAACTTGGAGTCATTATATAGAACTGATTCGCCTTAATAGTATGAAAGAGATTGATTATTATATTTATATAACTCAAGTTCAAAACCTATCATATCGCGAGTTACATGAAAGAATAAAATCAAAAGAATATGAAAGAATTGGATTTAAAGAAGAGTTAGAAAAACCTAAAATAAATACTTTAATTGAAAATCCAATAATGATAAAAGTTAAAAATAAAAATGAAAGATTAAGTGAATATGCTTTACATAGTTCAATTTTAGAAAACATGGATGATTTTTTAGTGGAATTAGGTATAGGTTTTACATATGTAGGTAGTGAAGTAAAAATTAAAATAGGGGATAATTATCACTACATTGATTTTTTACTTTTTAATTATAAATTTAATTGCTTTGTTGTAGTGGAGTTAAAGGTTACAGAATTTAAAGCTGAATATATTGGGCAGATTACAAAATATATAAATTATGTAGATAAAAATATTAAAGAGTTATTTAACGATAAAACTGTAGGTGTGGTTATATGTAAGAAAGAAAATAGATTTATTATGGAATACTGCAGTGATAACAGAATTTTTACTACTACGTATAAAATGAAATAAAAAAAAGGAAATCCAGTTTTTTTGTCGTATGTTTTATATAGAGGTGAATATGATGGAAATATTAAATGTAAAAAAATTATGTAAAACATATGGAAAGGATAAAAATGAATTTTTAGCTTTGAATGATGTTTCAATCAGAGTAAAAAAAGGAGAATTTATTGCTATTGTTGGAAAAAGCGGAAGTGGGAAAAGTACTTTACTTCATTTGCTTGGGGGATTAGATAAACCGAGTAGTGGAAGTGTTATTATCAATAATCAAGATATTTATAATATGTCTGATAAAGATCTTACGGTATTTAGAAGAAAATATATTGGTATTGTTTATCAATTTTATAATTTGATTCCCGCTTTAAATGTTAAGGAGAATATATTACTTCCAGCTTTATTTGATGGTAGAAATATTAGTGATAAAAGGTTAAATGATTTGGTGAAAAGTTTGGGTTTGGTTAATAAATTAGAATTTTATCCGAATGATTTATCAGGGGGTGAGCAACAACGTACAGCTATTGGTAGAGCTTTAATTAATCACCCAAAATTATTACTTGCGGATGAACCAACTGGTAATTTAGATAGTAGAAATAGTAAATATGTTATGAAGTTATTAGAATTTTATAATAAAAAATATAGGCAGACTATTATTATGGTTACTCATGATATGGGTTTAGCTAAAAGAGCTAGTAGAATAATTACTATGCATGATGGCAAAATTATAAAGGATGAAATAAATGATAAAATTAAGTCTTAATTATTTAAGAAAAAATCCAAAGCAAACTTTGACTATATTTTTGGGAATTATTTTAGCTAGTATGACACTTTTTAGTGTAGGAATATTGTTTTCTTCTTTTAGAGAATATTTAATTTCAAAAGTTACAAAGGAAAGTGATTATCATGTGAAGATTCAAGGTGATTTAAATGGATATCATGATAAAAAAATTAAATCTTTGAAGTATTTAGATTCCTTTTATTTTATAAAGTTTGAAAACATTTATGAAACTTTTGATTTGACTGAAAATATATGTGATAAAAAAGAATGTTTAAATATTGTTTATAATAACGAGTTACTTTCTTTATATGGAATTGGTGATAATGATTATATAGATTTATTTAAAGAACTTATTTTTGCAATAGTTTTTGTTTTAGCTATTTCGGTATTTTTTATTATATATAATTCTTTTCAAATATCATTTAGTAAAAGAAGAAGAGATACTATTTTGCTTAAGGCGATTGGTATTAGTGATAATCAGTTATATAAGATATCTTTATTTGAAAGTGTAGTTTACCTTTTTTTAGGAATCTTTTTAGGTTTTGGTTTAAGTATATTACTTAATTATGGAATTATAAATGTAATTAATAATTTACTTTCTGAAGTTTTAGGTAGTAATATCGTGCTATCTTTATATGCTCCTTTTATTTTTATTCCTTTAGCTTTTGTAATTTTAATTGTGCTTTTGTCTTCTTTATTACCGCTTTTGAAAATAAAAAAATATAAGATAATGGAACTTTTTAGGAATAATAATGAAAATATAAACTGTATAAGTAAAATAAAAAACCCTCTTTTAAATTTTGCTTATATTAATTATGAGAGAAATAAGAAGAAATATCGGGGGTTAATTTTATGTGTATTTATAATAATTATTTTGTTTAATATGTTTTTAAGACTTACAGATTATACAATAAAAATATTGGATGAATATGTTAGTATACCAGAATATGATGTGAGGATATTTAGTAATATGAGTGACTATTCTAAATTAGATGATTTGGTTTCATATTTATCTGCAAGTGATAAAAATATATTTAGAAGTTGTGAGAAGGTGGTTACAATTTCTAAGGATAATTATAATAGGGGATATAAGGATAATATGGGTGTTTTAGTGACTGATTTGGGTGGTAATTCAGTTATTAATTTGGTGAATGATACTTTATCTCAAGGTGAAAAAATGACTAAAGTAAATTATAGGATATTTAATAAATTAAATGAAATTACTTTATCTAATGGGGTTATGATAAATGATATTAATTTAACTGAAGATGTTCCATTTGGTTTTGAAAATGAATTAATTCAGGGAAGAATTATTTTAAATTTAAATAAGGATAAGTTTGATGAAGTATGTCCCGTTTATAGTGGTAATGCTTTGATTAAGACAAATGTAAATAAGATTGATGATAAAGTTTTAAAATATTTTAGAAAAAATAATTTTGGTGATGTCAGTTATACAAATGTTAAAAAGGTTTATGAAATAATGAATAATTTTGTTTTAATTATTAAATTGTTTACTATTTTTTGTGTTGGCATTGTGAGTTTAATTTCTGTTTTTACTATATGTAATATTGTGTCGGCTAATATTAAATTTAGAAGAAGAGAGTTTGCTACATTAAAGGTATTAGGTTTTACTAATTTTAAGATTGGATTATGTTTGCTTTTTGAGTGTTTGATTATATGTGGCAAAGGAGCTTTATATTCATTTCCGTTTATTTTGCTTATAAGTAATTTTTTATATAAAAATTTAGGAATGTTTTTTGAAATTAATGTAAAAGTTTTTAATTATGAATTATTTATTTTGAGTTTTGTTATTTGTTTTTTAATAATCTTTATTTGTATGTTTTTTAGTCATTTAAATTTGTATAAGAATACTTTAATTAGTAATATAAAGTGCGATAATATTTAATTTGTTAAATTGCTTGCGATAACATATAATTATGTATATAATTAGATTAAGGATGTGATTATATGCGAGTTATAATTAGTGCGGGTGGAACAGGTGGACATATTTATCCTGCTTTAGCTATAATTAATAAAATTAAGGAAAAAGAACCTGATAGTGAATTTTTATATATAGGAACTCATAATAGAATGGAAAAAGATATTGTTCCATCTAAAGGTATTCCTTTTAAATCAATTGAAATGTATGGATTTAGTAAAAAGATATTTAAGAATTTTAAAACTATTAAATGTTTATTTAAAGCTTTTAGTGAGTGTAAGAAGATAATAAAAGAATTTAATCCTGATATTGTAATTGGAGTTGGAGGATATGTGACAGTTCCAGTTATTATAAGTGCTCATAAGTTAGGTTATAAAACATTTTTACATGAACAAAACTCTTTACCTGGTAAGTCTAATAGGTTTTTAAGTAAATATTCTGATTTGGTTGGGGTTTCTTTTGAATCATCTTTGGATAAATTTCCAGAAGGTAAAGCTGTAGTTACTGGTAACCCTTGTAGTGAAGATGCTTTGAGTGCTCCTGTTTTACTTAAATCTACTTTAGGTCTTTCAGCTACTAAAAAGTTAGTTTTAATTGTTATGGGTTCTTTAGGTGCCGGCAGGGTTAGTAGGTATTTAGAAGGTGAGCTTAATAAATTTGAAGGAAAAGATTATGAGGTTTTATTTGTAACTGGTAAGGGTTCTTATGATGAAGTTATGAAACATAGTTATCCTAAAAATGTTAAAGTAATTTCATTTTACGAGGGTTTAACTTCAGTTATGAAAAAAACTGATGTGATGGTATCTAGAGCAGGAGCTTCTACTTTGAGTGAAATTATTGCTTTAGAAGTTCCAACGATTTTAATTCCATCACCTTATGTAGCAAATAATCATCAATATTTAAATGCTTTAGATTTGATTAATAATAATGCGGCTTTGATGATAGAAGAAAAATCTTTAGAGGAGGGCCTTTTATCAGATACTGTTGATAAACTTATTAATGATGATAAAAAAATCTTAGAGATTAAAAATAATTTAAAAAATATGCAGGTGAAGGATAGTGCTTCGGTTATATATGAAAATATAAAGAAAGTAGTTTTAGAAAATGGAAAAAATAAATAATGCGGATATTAGGAAATATACAACTTATAAATTAGAAGGAAAGGTAAAAGCTATTTATTTTCCTTCTGATGTTTTAGAATTAAAAGAATTAATTAGTGATTTTAAAGATAAAAAGATCAAATACAAAGTTATAGGTAATGGTTCTAATTTGATTATAAGTCCTAATTATGATGGTGTTTTGATTAAATTAGAAAAATTTGATAAACTTAATATTAATGGTAATATAGTTAAAGTGGGTTCTGGTTATATGCTTCCCAAACTTGCTTTAGAATGTGCCTATAATGGTTTGAGTGGGTTAGAGTTCGCATCTACTATTCCAGCAACGGTTGGTGGAGCTGTTTATCAAAATGCGGGAGCTTATGGCTTTTCGATTGATAATATAATTAAGGAAGTTTCTGTTTTAGATGATAATAATGAGATAATTACTTTATATAAAGAAGATTTAGATTTTGGTTATCGTGACAGTATTTTTAAACATAAAAAATTTATTTGTTTAGAAGTAACTTTAGAACTGAAAGAAGGAAATTCTGAGGATATTTTGAAAAAGTTGAAAGAAAACTTGGAAAGTAGAAAAGAAAAACAACCGTTAGAATATCCATCAGCTGGCTCTGTATTTCGCAATCCTTTAGGTTATAGTGCGGGAAAATTAATTGAGGATACAGGACTTAAAGGATATAGAGTTGGTGATGCGATGGTTTCTTATAAACATGCGAATTTTATTGTTAATGTAGGACATGCAACTAGTGAAGATGTATTAAAACTAATTAAATTAATTCAAGATAAAGTAAAAGAAAAAACAGGGATTTTATTAGAAACTGAACAAGAATTTATAGAATAAAAAGGTGATATTGATGGCACGTAAGGTTAGGAAAAAGAGAAAAATAAAAGTTAAAAATGTTTTATTAGTATTATTATTTTTTATAATTATTCTTTTAGGACTGGCTTTTTTAACTGATGTGAAGATAAATAATATTGTGATTAAAGGAAATACTTTTTATAGCGACTGGGAAATTATTGAAAAAGCTGGGCTTGATGATTATCCTAGCAGTTTAAAGACACTTTCTAGAAGTATTGAAAAAAGATTGGAAGAGGATGATTATATTAAAAATGTGGATGTTGAGAGGCCTAGTTTAACTAAAGTAGTAATTGAGATTGAAGAAAATTTACCTTTATTTTATTATTTGCCGGCACAGAAGACAATTCTAGCTGATGAGAAAGAGGTTAGTGATAATTTTCCAGTACCAACGGTTATTAATTATGTGCCTGATAAAATTTATACTAAGTTTTTAAAAGCTATTTCTTCTGTTAATTATGACATTGTTAAGAGAATATCTGAAATAAGATATGATCCGAATGAAGTTGATGAGGGAAGATTTTTCTTAACAATGAATGATGGTAATCAAGTTTACTTAACTCTGAATAAATTTACTAAAATAGATAATTATTTAGATATAATTAAAGAGTTTGATAATAAAAAAGGAATTTTATATTTAGATTCTGGAGAATATTTTGAGGTTAAAAGCTAAAAAATATTCTTTTTTGGCTTAAAAAATTTAAATTGGGTTTACATTTTCTTTTCAATAAGGTAAAATTATAGTATAATTAATGATAGACCGTAGGAGGATGATGTTATGGAGCATGTTTATGCGAGTATTGATATTGGTTCTGATTCCATCAAACTTGTAGTATGTGAGCTTTATCAAAATCATTTAAATTTACTTGCAGCAACTTCAACACCTTCTAGGGGAATAAAAAAGGGTTTAATAGTAGAGCCAGAGTTGGCTAAAACTTCGATATTACTTGCATTTAAACAAGTTGAAGAAATGCTTGGAATAAAAATTAAAAAAGTTATTGCAAATATTCCAAATCATATGGCTGAATATAAAATTATTAAAGGTGAATGTGATATTCCAGGTGATTTAATTACTTCCCATGATATGATAAATTCTTACAAGGCAGGTATTAAAGCTAATATGATGCCTAATGAGGAGTTTGTGACGGTTGTACCTATAGATTTTAAAATAAATGGTAAAACGGTAATGAAAGATCCCAAAGGTTTTCCTGGTAAGAAATTAATGGGGAGAGCTATGATGGTTACAACTCCAAAGAAAAATGTTTATTCAGTGGCTAGTATAATTGAAAGCTTAGGAGTAGAAATTGTCGATATTTCAGTTGGAAGTATTGGTGATATTAATTGTTTTAGGAATGAAAATTTGGATAAAAATATTAGTGCTGTTATAAATGTTGGTTCAGATATTACAGAAGTATCTTTGTATAATAAAAGTATACCTGTTAGTACTAAGATTATTGGTGCTGGCGGCAATGATATTGATAAGGATTTAGCTTATATGTATAAGATAGATGTTAAGGAAGCGAGGAAAATAAAGGAAAACTTTGCTTTGGCTAGTAAGAGAAATGCTGATGTGTCAGATGTTTATGAAATAGTTAATAATGATAATGTAAAGATTAAAATTAATCAAAAAGCTGTTTCTGAAGTGGTGGAATCTCGCATTAATGAAATACTTTCTTTAGCAAAAGATGAATTAAATGACTTAACAAATAAACCAATTCAGTATATAATAGTAACTGGTGGCAGTACAAATATGCTAGATTTTGAATATTGTATGCATGATGTTTTACCAAATGCAAGTAAAGGAGCAGTAAAATTAATAGGTGTTAGAAATAATAAATATAGTACCGCTATTGGAAATATTATTTATTTTCTAAATACATTAAAATTAAAAGGAATGAATTATTCAATGTTTAGTGAAGATGATATGGAAGAACTTTCTTCACCTAAAGAATCTAACGATGATACAATGTTGGGAAAAGTATTTGGGTACTTTTTCGGCGAATAGGAGGAAATTAATATGATGGGAATTGAAATGGATCAGTTAGCAAAAATAAAAGTAATAGGTGTTGGGGGCGGTGGCTGCAATGCAGTTAATCGAATGATAGAATCAGTTGAAGGAGTAGAGTTTATAGTTGCAAATACTGACTCACAAGTTCTTAATAACTCTTTAGCTGAAAATAAAATTCAAATAGGAGCAGAACTTACGCATGGACTTGGTGCGGGAGCTAATCCACAAATTGGTAAAGAAGCTGCACTAGAATCTAAAACAGAATTAGAGGAAGCTTTAAAGGGTGCAGATATGGTATTCATTACTTGTGGTATGGGCGGTGGAACTGGTACTGGTGCTGCGCCGGTAATAGCTGATATTGCCCAAAACTCTGGAGCTTTAACAATTGGTATTGTTACTAAACCATTCTCTTTTGAAGGTAAAAAAAGAATGTCTCAAGCTTTAGAGGGTATAGAAGAACTTAAAAAACATGTGGATACTTTGATTGTTGTGCCAAATGATAGATTAAGGGAAATTATCGATAAATCAACACCACTTTTAGATTCATTTAAAGAAGTTGATAATGTACTTAGAAGAGGTGTTCAATCTATCTCTGATTTAATTGCTTGTCCAGGTTTAATTAATTTGGATTTTGCTGATGTTAAAACGGTTATGGAAAAACGTGGTAGTGCTTTAATTGGTATAGGTGCTGGAGTTGGAGAGGATAGAGCTATTGAAGCGGCTAATCAAGCGGTTTTATCACCTCTTTTGGAAACTAGTATTGATGGTGCAACAGATGCTATTATTAATGTTACTGGTGGACCAAACTTAACATTATTTGAAGTAGAAGAAGCTGTTGAAGCTATTAGAAAATCAGCAAATACAGATATTAATACGATATTTGGTGCTGTTATTAATGAAAATTTTACAGATGAATTAATTGTAACTGTAATTGCAACAGGTTTTGATCAACATAAAGAAAAAGAAGAGGAAGAAATTCCAATTCCTGGATTAGATGATGAAGATACAGTTATTCCAGCATTTTTAAGAAAACGTGGAAATTATTAGGCTTTCGAAATGAAAGCTTTTTTGTTTGCTAGGAATTTTTTAAAAGTAAAAAAAATTTTGTCCTGATAAAGACATAAAAAAAGCCTTGTTTGGCTTTATAATGTTTTACTACTGTTTAAATTATATTCATATACAGGAGTTACTTTAGTATATACAGAGAAACGATTGTTACCAGAAAAAGCACTACCTCTATCTGGACAACACTCTAATATTACTACTTGGTCATTAGGGGATAGTGAAACATCTGATGTAAAGTTAGAAAAATTTTTATTATTACTCATATCTTGTAAAAACTCTTCCCCAGTATTATAGTCAAATTGTTGAGTTGTACCATCTTCTTCTAAAGCGGCAAAGACATCTAACTTATATACACCATTTTCAGTATATAGAGTATAAGTTTTATTTTGGTCATAAAATGATTGACCTTGATTTTGATATTCGGTTAAGTCACCAAACATGTTTTCCCCAAGCAGATTATGGCCCCAAAGACGAGTAACTTGATTTTCCATATTTTTATCATTTTGATGATCTATGAAGATTGTTCCAGATGTACTCTCAGTACCATCTAAAGTATGTTTAAGATAGTAATTTTCTTCTTCTCTAGAGTTTGTTGTGGCAATTGGTAAAGCGGTGCCATTGGGTTTTTCTAAAATACCCCAAGCATTTGGATATTCGGCCCTTAAAGTGGCTATATCATATTTTGGAGTATACTCTTCAGTAATATTTATTTCATTGGTTTGTGTAGCTTCTTTATCTTTAACTGTAGCAACACTTACAATATTTTGATTGGCTTCTAAACCAGCATTTTTACTGAATATATTAATCATGGTTGCTCCACCACCTATTATGGCTATAATTAAACCAGTGGTTATTAATATATTATTAAATGTATGGGATTTTTCTCTATCAACTTTATATGACATAAATTCACCTCTGTATTTATTATAATATGAATTTAGCAAAATAAAAAGGAAATTATAAATAAATGTTGTATATTAACTATAAAGGTTACTTTAAATGACAAAAAAAGTAAACCTTTTGTTTTAAGATTATATTAGGTGATAAAGATGAAAAAATATTTTTTCCCAGTATTTGTTTCTTTAATTATAGGAGTTAGTATGGCTTATTTTATTATTAAACAATATGAAACTTTGCCAGCTTTAGCGGTATCTAGTGATGCTGAAAGTTTATTTTATATTCAAAGAGGTGTTTATTCTGATATGGATAATATGAAAAATAATATGAAAGATTTTACGCATTATATTTATAATGTTGAGGAAAATCAATATTATGCTTATATTGGAATTACAACTAGTAAAGAAAATGCTTTAAAAATACAAAATTATTACAAATCTTTGGGTTATGATACTTTTTTGAAGGAGAAAATTACAGACAATAAAGATTTTATAAATATCTTAAAACAGTATGATGAGTTACTTGCTAAAACTGATGATAATGAGTCTATTAAAGTTATTTGTAATCAAGTTTTAGCAAAATATGAGGAGTTGGTAGAATGAATGTAAAAATGAAAGATGTTCCAAAATTAGAAAGGCCAAGGGAAAGATTAATTAATTTTGGGGTAGAAAATTTAAGCGATGAGGAATTACTGTCAATTATTTTAAAAACAGGAACTAAAAATATGTCGGTTAAAAATTTATCGGCATATATTTTAAGTAGTTTAAAAGGAATTGAAAATTTAAAAAATGTTAATTTTTATGAGGTTAAAAAAATAAAAGGAATAGGTGATGCGAAGGCTTGTACAATAGTAGCTCTTTCAGAAGTGTGTAGAAGAATGAATAGGGAAGTGGCATCTTTGATAGGTATTAAATTAAATACACCAAAAAAGGTTTATGAATTTTATAAAAGCAAGATTGATAATTTTCAAGAGCATTTTTATTGTATTTATTTAGATGCTTCTAAAAAAGTGATAGAAGAAAAGTTACTTTTTATTGGAACCGCCAATTATAGTTTGGTGCATCCTCGTGATATTTTTAAAGAAGCTTATTTGCTTAATGCTGCTTCAATTATTTGTGTACATAATCATCCTAGTGGTGAAGTAATTCCAAGCAGGGAAGATGTTGATTTAACACTTAGATTAAAGGAAGTTGGTGTTTTAACAGGAGTTAGGGTTACTGATCATGTTATTATTGGGAAGGATAAGTATTATAGTTTTTTAGAAAATGGAAAAATTTAGTTGGCAATATTTTCAAAATGTATTATAATTTTAATGGGTGACGGCTATGTATAATAAAAGGCGATTTAATAAAAGATATTTATTTATTTTGGTAGTTGTGGCTATTGCTTTGGTATTAGTTGTTTTAGCCGCTTCACTTAAAGAAGAAAGAGATTTAAATCCAGTCGAAAAGGTAGCAAAGGATACTATTACTGTAGTTTTGAAGGTGGTTTCCGCACCATTTAATTTTGTAAAAGATAAGATAGATGAAGCTATTGAAAAAAATAATATATATGAAAAATATAAAGAACTACAGAATAAAGAGGAACAAGTTGATTCAGTTATTTCTCAAAATGAAAATTTAAAAAATGAAATTAGTAAGTTAAAAGATACTTTGGAGTTAAATACAATTTTAAGTGATAAAGTATATTTGAATGCAACGGTTGTTTCTAGAAATATTGGATATTGGTATGATGAGATAACAATTGATAAAGGTAGTAAGAATGGAATTGAAAAAGGTATGGCTGTGGTGACACCTAAAGGTTTAATTGGACAGATTACTAAGGTTAGTAATTATTCTAGTACAGTTAAATTACTTTCTAATGAAAATATGAGTGATAAAATAAGCGTTAAAATAAATATTGGTGACGATTATGTTTATGGACTTATTTCAAAATACGATTCTAAAACTAATACTTATACAGTTGAAGGTATAAGCGAGAATGTGGATATAACAGAAGGTGCGGATGTTGTAACGACAGGTATGGGAACTATTTTTCCAAGTGGTCTTATGGTAGGCAAGGTTAAAGGTGTTACAACAGATAATTTTGATTTATCAAAAGTGGTAGAAGTAGAAGCATCAGTGGATTTTGACGATTTAGATTATGTTACTGTTTTGAAAAGGAAAACTGAATGAAAGTAATAATTTTAATAATTTCTTTTTTACTTGAAGGAGTTATTTCAAATTTTGTTTCCATAAATGGATTTATGGCTCCTTTATTTACTTTAGTTTCTTTAATTGTTATTTATCCACTTTTTGATGATGTGTCAGAATATTATAAGTATGTATTTGTGACAGGTTTAGTGTATGATTTGTTTTATACCGATACAATTATTTTTCATGCGATTATCTTTTGCTTTATGGCTTTTATTATTACTAGGATGAATTTAGTTTTGAGTGATAATTATATTAATTTTTTAATTATTATGGCAATATGCATTTTAATATATAGAACTTTCACTTATAGTCTTTTAGTGCTTGTAAGTAGTGTGTCATTTAGTTTTATAGCTTTGATTTTAAGCATTTTAAAATCACTTATTATTAATTTAATTTATAGTGCGATATTGTTCTTTGTTTTGAAGAAAGTTCGAAAAAAGAGTAAATGTAGTTTATAAAATAAATGTCGATAAAGAAATTTATAATAAATATATTATAGTTAAGAATTAAACGATTAATAAGAAGATAAATTAAGAAAGTAATTAGTTATATTTTCTAATTTTAAACTTCTAGATGCTTTGATTAAAATCAAAGTGTTTTTTATAACTTGTTTTTTTAAATAATCTATGGTTTCTTTATAATCTTTAAAATAAATCGCATTTTTATAGTTTATTTTCTGCATATTTTTTCCAATTAAAATTACTTTTTTGTTATTGATTTTATCTAAAAGAAAGGGTATCTTGTTATGAATTTGATTTGAGAAGATACCTAGTTCATTAATGTCACCTAAAATTAATATTTTACTTTCTATTTCATTTTCAAGAAGGTTTAAAACTCCAGTTAAAGATTCTAATGAAGAATTGTAACAGTCATTTATAATAGTATTATTATTTTTATCTTTTAAAATGTTCATACGCATATTATAACTTTGATAATTGTTTAGGGCATCGATAATGTTTTTAATGTCAATTTTTAAGTATAAACCAATATTAATTGCAATTAATGCATCGCTTATTAAATGTGAAGGAAGATTTACTTTTATCTCATACGGTTTATCTAAATCGATTTTAAAGGTAGAAGATGTTAAGGATGAAGTTAGGTTATAGGCTATTAAATCATTATTGTTCCCAAAACCACTTTTAATGGCATACTCTGATTTTAAAAAAGTATCATCACCGTTTACAAATAAAGGGCCTTTTAAGCCTTCTTTTATTTCTAATTTGGCTTTTAAAATGTTTTCTTTACTACCTAAGTTACCAATGTGAGATGTGCCGATGTTAGTGATTACGGCAATATCTGGAGTTATCATTTTAGATAAATATTTTATTTCACCAAAGTGGTTCATACCCATTTCAATAATAGCTATTTCATCATCTTTATTTAAATCAAACATAGTTAATGGAACTCCTATATGGTTGTTATGATTTTTTTTACTTTGATGACATTTATATTTTGTTTTTAAAATAGTATAAATTAACTCTCTAGTGGTTGTTTTACCAACACTACCTGTTATGGCAATTATTTTTGGGTTATATGTTTTTCTTATTAAAGAGGCTATATTGCCTATAGCTTTATTGGTATTTTGAACTAAGATGGTTGGAATATTGTAGGATAGTTTTTTACTAACAATAATTAAAGATGCACCATTTTTAATAGCTTCTTTAATATATTTATGACCATCAGTATTACCAATTAGAGCAATATAGCAGTCTCCTTTGTTTATTTCTTTACTATTAATTTTAAATTTGTTAATAGTTAAATTTAAGTTTATTTTATTTATTAAACTACCTTTGGTTACATTTAAAATATCTATTATATTCATATTTGATCACCTAAAATAATATATGTAAATGCCTATAAGTTGTTCTAAAAATCAATTTAAATAAATAATGTATTATAGGTGATATTATGGCAAAAAAAATTAAAAAAGTAAGTTTAATAAGTAAAGTGTTTAGTAAGTTTTTAGTGTGTGTGGTTTTATTATTAGCAGTTTTAATTGCATTAAAGGCTAGTCCTAGTTTTAGAGAAAATTTATATAAATATGTATTTCAAAATCATTTTAGTTTTGCTGAAGTGAATGCAGCTTATGAAAAGTTATTTGGTTCTTCTTTACCACTTACTGGTACTGATAAGACAGCACTAGTTTCTTCTACTAAAATAGAATATGAAGATAGTAAAAAATATAAAGATGGTGTAGAACTTACAGTGTCAGATAATTATGTTATACCAGTTATTAAAAGTGGAATTGTTATTTTTGCAGGGGAAAAAGATGAATATGGAAATACAGTTATAATTCAGCAAGGTGATGGAATCGAAGTGTGGTATGCAAATATTAAAGAAATAAAGGTAGATATGTATGATTATTTAAAAACTGGAGATATTTTAGGTGAAGCTAGCGGTACTAAGATGTATTTGGTGTTTACTAAAGAAGGAGAGATTTTAGATTATAAGAAATATATTTGAAATTCATCTTTTTTATTATGTTGCAGCTTTAATTTCAGGAATTACTGGTCATTTTAAAGGCTTTATTTTATTTAGTTTCATAATTATTGTTCATGAGATTGGTCATGTTTTAATGGGAATTTTGTTTAAGTGGAAAATAGAAAAAATAATAATTTTGCCATTTGGAGCTTTGACAATCTTTAATGAGGATTTGAATAGGAAATTAAAAGAAGAATTTTTGATTGCAATTATGGGTCCAATGTTTCAAATTATATTTACTTTTTTTCTTTATTATTTAGGAGTTCAAAATGCAGTTTATTATAGTATTTCTATTTTGTGTTTTAATTTATTACCGATTGTTCCTTTAGATGGTTCAAAACTTTTAAATGTGTTTTTAAATAAAATTACTAGTTTTAAAAGAAGTCATGCTTTTATTATTATGATTTCTTTTTTAACAATGTTTATGGTTATTATAAATACCGATTTTAATTTAATATTTATTTTGATTTTGGTTTTTTTATTTATGAGAGTTTTCTCGGAAATAAAAAATCATGACAGTTTGTTTAATAGATTTTTATTGGAACGATATTTAAAAAGTTATCGTTTTAAGAAAATTAAGAAAATTAATTCACAAGATGTTAGAAAAATGAAGAGAGATTATACACATCTTTTTTACGATGGATTTAAGTATGTTAGTGAAAGAGAAGTGCTGAAAAAAAGGTTTGACTTTAAAGGTAAATTGTGATAAAATTTGTAAATGTGTAGATCTCCATCTACAACCGCACAAAAAAGGTTTTAAAAAGAAGATTTCTTACCTTAATGGCGAGTCTTAGTTTTAAAGGAGGTAAAAGTATGAAAGCAGTTATTGAAACTGGAGGAAAACAATATTATGTTGAAGAAGGAACAGTTTTATATGTTGAAAAATTAGATGCAGATACTGATAGTAAAGTTACATTTGATCATGTTTTAATGATTGGTGGAGTTTGCGGTAATCCTTTTGTTGAAGGAGCTAAAGTTGAAGCTAAGGTTTTGAAACATGGTAAAAACAAAAAAATTAAGGTTTATAAGTATAAACAAAAGAAAAAATATCGTCGTACTCAAGGTCATCGTCAACCATATACTAAGGTTGAAATTACTAAGTTAGCCGCATAATGATAAAAGTCGATATTAAAAAAAATCATATTAAAATAAGTGGTCATGCGATGTTTGATGATTATGGCAAGGATATTGTCTGTGCATCAGCAAGTTCTATTGTCATTACGAGTATTAACGGTATTTTGAGATTAGATGAGAAAGCTATTAGTTATAAATTAACTAAGGATGAACTCTCTATTGATGTTTTAAAAAATAATCGTGAGACTAATTTACTTATTTTGAACATGATTAGTTTATTGAAAGATTTAGAAAAACAGTACGGAAAAAATATAAAGGTAAATGAGGAGGTGTAATTTATGGCATTATTAAAATTAAATATCCAATTATTCGCTCATAAAAAGGGACAAGGTTCAACTAAAAATGGACGTGATTCTGAGTCTAAAAGATTAGGGGCTAAAGCTGCTGATGGCGAAGTAGTAACTGGTGGATCTATTTTGTATCGTCAAAGAGGTACTAAAATTTATCCTGGTGTTAATGTTGGAATCGGAAAAGATGATACTTTATTTGCTAAAATAGCTGGACGTGTTAAATTTGAACGTCTAGGACGTGACCGTAAACAAGTGAGTGTTTATCCAGAATAATGTAATATGTTTATTAAGTATTCTTTTTATAAGGATACTTTTTTAATGGAAAAGGATAATTTTTATTAAAAAAAGTGATGTATATATTTTATATTTAAGATAAAATGGTTTAGGAGAGTTTTAAGATAAATAATATTAAAAATAGTTTTTTTGGGGAAAAATATGTTATAATTTTAATGTAGGAAAATAAGGGGAGATGTTTTCATGAGAAAAAAAGGTTTTACTTTAGCTG
>CALVRI010000004.1 GCA_944358525.1 uncultured Bacilli bacterium
GGATAACGATAACTAAAGTCTTGAGCCATACGAACCATAGCTTCATATATACTTGAATCACCGTGTGGGTGATAATTTCCCATTACTTCTCCGACGGTTTTCGCGCTTTTCTTGTGTGGTTTATCTGGAGTATATCCAGATTCATACATTGAATATAAAATACGACGATGTACAGGTTTTAGACCATCCCTTAAATCTGGCAAAGCTCTTGATTTGATGACACTCATGGAATATTCAATAAATGAAGATTCTATTTCATTTACAATATTATTTTCTTCTAATCTATCTCTTGTATGATCCATAAGTTACCTCCTATACATCTATTGTTTCCGCTAAAGCTCCATTTTCTTCAATAAATTTTCTTCTTGGAGCAACTTCTTCACCCATAAGTTTAGAGAAGGCTTCATCTGCTTCCATAACATCATCTAAGGTTATTTTTCTTAGTACTCGTTTATTTATATCCATTGTAGTTTCATTTAATTCTTCAGCATCCATTTCACCTAAACCTTTCATACGAGTAATTTCATATTTAGTATTAGGATTTAATGATGCGAGATAATTATCTCTTTCTTCTTCATTTAAAACATATTTAATTGTTTTTCCATGTTTAATACAGAAAAGTGGTGGTTGAGCCGCATATACGTGTCCAGCTTCGATGATAGGTCTAAAGAAACGATAGAATAGGGTAAGTAATAATACTCTAATGTGAGAACCATCGACATCGGCATCGGTCATGATGATTATTTTATGATATCTTAATTTTTTTAAATCAAATTCTTGACCAATTCCGGTACCAAAAGCAGTTATAATGGTTCTTATTTCTTCATTTGATAAAGCTCTATCTAGTCTAGCTTTTTCCACATTTAAAATTTTTCCTCTTAAAGGTAAAATGGCTTGAGTCATAGAATCACGGCCTTTAATGGCTGATCCACCAGCCGAATCTCCCTCGACTAAGAAAATTTCGCATTTTGCGGGATCTTTATCTTTACAATCTACTAGTTTTCCACCGAAATTAATGACATCTAGGTCACTTTTTCTTCGGGTTAATTCTCTGGCTTTTTTAGCAGCGACTCTAGCACGAGCTGCTGTCATATTTTTTTCCACAATAATTTTAGCTTCTTCTGGGTTTTCTAAAAGATATCTTTCAAAACCTTCAGAGAAAACTTTATCAGCTAGTTTTCTAACTTCTGAGTTTCCTAAACGACCTTTAGTTTGTCCTTCAAATTGTGGGTTAGGGTGTTTACAAGAAACTATCATAGTTAGTCCTTCTTTAACATCATCACCACTTAAAGGGTCGTCCTTATCTTTTAACATTCCGGTTTTTCTTGCATAACTATTTAAAACACGGGTTAAAGCTCTTCTAACACCTTCTTCATGAGTTCCACCATCATGAGTATTTATGTTGTTGACAAAAGAGTAGATATTACTAGTATAACCAGTATTATATTGCATAGCTACTTCAAAGAAAACACCTTCATCTTCTCCTTCTAAATGAATAATATCATTTTGAATTGGAGTTTTATTTTTGTTTAAATACTTAACGTATTCACTAATACCACCTTCATAATGGAAGGTTTCTCCAGTTGTATCTTCATCGTCACGGTCATCTCTTAAGGTTATTTTTAAACCTTTATTTAAGAAAGCTAATTCTCTTGTTCTAGTTTTTAATGTGTCATAGTCAAAAATATCTGTATCAAAAATATCAGCATCTGGTTTAAATGTAACTGTTGTTCCAGTTCTATTAGGATCACAGTCGCCAATGATAGTTAATTTTTGATCGATATGTCCGCCATCTTTAAATTTTGCTTCATAGATTTTACCATCATGATAAACAGTTACTGTTGTCCAGCTTGATAAGGCATTTACGACTGAAGCTCCAACTCCGTGGAGTCCACCAGAAACCTTATATCCACCGCCACCAAACTTACCACCAGCATGTAAGACTGTATAAACAGTTTCAACGGTTGACAAGCCTGTTTTAGGATGAACACCAACGGGGATTCCACGTCCATTATCTTTTACAGTGATAGAATTACCCTTATTGATAACTATTTCAATAGCATCACAGAATCCAGCTAAAGCTTCGTCAATACTGTTATCGACTATTTCCCATACTAGATGATGTAAGCCTTTAACATCGGTTGTTCCGATATACATTCCTGGTCTTTTTCTAACGGCTTCTAAACCTTCTAAAACCTGAATATCGGACACGTCATAGTGTTCTTCTTTTTCGTTCATTTTTTCACCTCATTTTCGAGTATTTGTCCATTTTCAATATGGATAAGTTTAGCTTTGGATAGGAGTTTTTCATCAATACTATCTAAGTCGGTTGTCGTTATTATTACTTGCATATCGCCTTTAATGTGTTTTAATAAATTATTTTTCTTTTTATTATCTAAATCACTAAAGACATCATCTAATAAAATAATAGGACTAGTTTGTTTAAAGTCTTTGAAGACCTCTATCTCAGATAGTTTTAAGGCGATTATAGCCATTTTTTGCTGGCCCTGAGAGCCAAATTCTCTTAAGTTGTTATCTTCTATGTTGAAAGAGAAATCGTCCCTGTGAGGGCCATATAAAGTCGATTTAAGCTTTATTTCTTTTTCTAAATGATTATTATAAGCGGCTTCTAAAGCTTTTTTTATTGTTTCTTTATCAAAATTTTCAAGTTCTATAGATGGATGATATTTAATATTAAAACCTTTAATATTAGCAATCTCTTCAAATATAGGTGGACAAATTTTATTTAACTTTTCCACAAACTTATTTCGCATTTGATAAATAAAGATACTTTTATTAACTAAATAATCAGTTAAAATATGAAAATAATTTAAATCGATAGGCATATCTAAGCTTAATTCTTTTAAATATTCATTACGGATTTTTAAAAGTTTATTATAATCGTTTAAAGCACTATAATAATTAATCGATAATTGAGATAATTCTAAATTAAAGTATTTTCGTCTTTCACCAGGACTTCCTTTAATTAAATCCAAATCCTCAGAAGAAAAAATTATGACATTCATCTTTTCTATGTAGTCTGTAAGTTTCGTAACGACTTTGTCATCAATTTTTACTTGTTTTCTAGATTTTGTAAGGTCTATTTCTAAATTATAGGAAATATCCTTTATAAGCTTTCCTTTTATAACGGCTTTTTCTTCACTAGATTTAATTAAATTGTCTGAGGTAAATGATCGGTGGGAATTAGTACAACCCAAAATATAAATACTCTCTAATAAATTAGTTTTTCCTTGGCCATTTTGACCGTAGATAATATTTAATTTATCATCTAAATCTAATTTTAAAGATGAATAGTTTCGAAAATTTTGAATATCTAGTGTTTTTATGACCATGGTTACCTCACTACCTAATTTTTTAGCTATTATTTTTGAATTATAGTGTTTTACATACTCCTATACCTCATAACCATTATACCACAAAATGGGCTTAAAAACGCAAAAATAGGCGAAATAAGGCCTATTTTAGAGTAGTTTTTTATTATTTTTTTCTACTTTTTAAAATTAATAGTAATTTGGTAGCTCTCAACACTTGATTTTCAAAAGATTCATATGAAATATTTAAGTCAATAGATGTATTATTTTGAAAAATGACTTTTACGTGGTTTTCTTCTCTTTTATAATTGGAAATATTGTTTAACGATATCCATGCGCAAGTATCACTTTCATAAGATGTGGTTGGGAAAAAGATCATTTCTCTAGATTCTTCAATAATAATAGGTAATTTATATTTACTACCTAAGGCACTTTTTGAACCACATAATCTTCCTTTGAATGAACTTCCATAATAAGCACAGCTATAATCGATAATGTTTGAGACAGAATAGGGGACATTTATAATATTGTAAGTCTCGATTATTCTTGTGGAAAAATCATTATTTGGTATAAGTGCGCATGTAGAACTATTAATTTCATACTTTTCTGTATACATAAATCCTCCTCGTCTTTAAAAGACAATATTCTTATACTCATAATTTAGGTCGATTTTTGCCACATTTTGTCGACAAAGGTAATTTTTTAAAAAAAAAGAACTTTTTTAGTAAGTTCTTATTGGTAAAATTAATTGAATTAAGTCATCACTCTCGACATTTTTAAGGATTATTGGTTTAATTTCTCCATTGAACATTAGTTCTATTTCTTCTGATTCAAGGGATTTTACGGCATCCATCATGAATTTTGAATTAAAGGCTATTTTTATTTCACTATCATTATCTTTTTCCACAATAATTTTTTCTTCAACATTTCCGATTTCTGGAATATTTGAAGAAATTATAGCTGTATCGTTATTTGTTTCAAATTTAATAGTGTTTTTATCACTTTCATTAGTTAATAGGGATGCTCGATCGATAGCACTATATAAATCATCATATTTAACTTTCATTGTTAATTCATATGTTTCAGGAATTAATTTAGAAGTATCTGGATAAGTACCACTGATTAATCTTGTCATCATGGTTATTTGGCCAAATTTAAAGACAACTTTGTTGGCAAAGATATGCATTTCTAGATCTTCTTCATCTTCATTCATAAGTTTAACTAATTCATTTAAGTTTTTAGTTGGAATAATAATATTGGAGTTTTCCACAGCATTACTTTCTAATGTTATTTTTTTAACAGCTAATCTATATGAATCAGTTGCGGTACATTCTAAGGTATTTCCTTCGATTTTAAAGTTAATACCGGTTAAAACAGGTCTTTGTTCACTAGTTGATGTAGCAAATGATGTTTGGTTTATAATTGTTTTAAATAATTTTTGATTTAAAATAATTGGATTTTGATTAAATTCTAATTCTAGATCTGGAAATTCATTAACATTACTACAATTTAAAGTAAATGATGAGTTATTGGTTGTTATATATAGTTTTGAATCAATAACTTCTTCTAGGTTTATTATTTCATCTGGAAGTTTTCTGATTATTTCATATATATATCTTCCTGATACAACTATTTCTCCTGTAGTATCAATTTTATTTATATCTTTTTTATCGATAAAGGTTTTAATAGATATTTCACTATCAGTACTCATTAAATATAATCCTTCATCAGTTAGTTCAAATTTAATACAGTTTAAAATAGGTCTTAAATTTTTAGTTGATATTCCTCTTATGACATAATTTAAATGTTCTAAAAGAACGTTTTGTTTAATTTCTAATTTCATAACAAATCACTCCTTTGTTTTTATTATTTTAAATATTATTTCTTATTATTGATGTGGATAAAGGTGGAAAAGTATAATTTTACATTGTAATTAAATAAATTTAACACGGTTTACACTATGTGGATAACTGTGGAAAAAATTAACAATATCCACTATTTTATCTGGTTGATAATTTTAGATATTTCCACTTCAAGGTTTTTATCTTTTTTTAGTTCTCTTTTTATCTTAGCTACTGAGTGCATTACGGTTGTGTGGTCTTTTCCGCCAAATTCACTACCTATTTTTGGTAATGATTCTTTTAGGTGCTCGCGGCAAATGTACATACCAATTTGTCTTGGTACAGCTATTTTTGAAAGTCTTTTTTTAGATTTTATATCTTCCACAGTAATATTATAGTTATTTGCAACTAATTGAATTACTTGATCTATTTTATTTCTAGATATGATATTTTTTCCAATATAATCCTTTAAGGCTTCAACAGCGAGATCTAATGTAATTTCAGAACCATTCATTATTGTAGCATAAGCAAAGACTCTTGTTAATGCTCCTTCAAGTTTTCGAATATCAGTTGTACAGTTACCCACAATATATTCTTTAACTTCTTCTGGAACATAACTACCAATTCCTTGAGATTCAATCTTTTTATTTAAAATAGCCATTCTAAGTTCGAAGTCTGGAGGTAAGATATCAATAGTTAATCCCCAGTTGAATCTCGTTCTTAATCTTTCTTCTAGTTTTTTTAAATCATCTGGTGAACGGTCTGAAGAAATAATAATTTGTTTGTTTTTTGTGTGAAGTTCATTAAAGGTGTTGAAAAATTCTTGTTGTGTTTTACTAGCTATTTCTAAGTATTGAATATCATCAATCATCAAAACATCGATGTCACGATATTTTCTTTTAAAGTTATCCACAGCCTTAAAATTACTCGTTTCATTCTTTCTATATATATTAAGAAAGTCATCGACAAACTTTTCACTTGTGACATATAAAACTTTTTTATTTGATGTAGCCATTATATAGTTACCAATTGCATGCATTAAATGAGTTTTTCCAAGTCCACTATTTCCATATATAAATAGAGGATTATACATTGCTCCAGGTTTTTCGGCTACTGCAAGTCCAATTGCTTTAGCAAATTTATTACTTTCACCTGATATAAAATTTTCAAAGGTGTATTTATTATCTAGACCACTTTCAAAAATGGCTTCATTGTTTTCGGCTACTTCAGTTTGGGGTTTATCTTCAGTTACTTCATCTGGAGTAACATATTTAAATTTAAAGATAGATCCAGTAACTTCCATAAATGTTTCTTTAATAATTTCTCCATAGTTTTCTTGCAAATGTTTTTTATGTACATCTAGTGGTACTTCAACTATGGCATATTCATTATTTAAATCAATTAATTTTGTGTCTTGGAACCAAGTTTGAAATAAAACAGGTTTTAATTTTATCTCAATTTTAGATAAAAAAACGGACCACATATTTTCTAAATCCATACTACTACCCCCATAGTTATAAACAATCTATATTCATTTTACAATAAATTTACACAATTTTCTATAAAAACTGTGGAAAAAACGAAAAAAAGTTTTTAACAGGCTTTTTTTGTCGAAAAATGGTGGGTTTTGTAGACTTTCCACACAAATTGTGGATAAATAGTTTTGCACTTTTGTGCATAATTTATTATTTTACACATATGTTGAAAAATAGAAAAAATAGTTTATAATATATGACATTTCGATGTGGAAATAAAAAGTGGATAAAATTGAAAATTTTTTTACTGTGGAAAATTCAGATGTTGCTTTTTTTAACAATTTTTGGTATAATTTATGCAATTTTTTATGAATAAATTAGTTTAATAAATTGACAAATGTTACTTTTATCTATATAATTTATTAAGCAATGTGAAAATTAATTAGGAGGTGTAACCAATGTCTAAAAGAACATTTCAACCAAATACTCGTAAGAGAAGTAAAAAAATGGGATTTTTTGCGCGTATGAAAGCCGGTATTGTAAGTAGAAGAAGAAAAAAAGGCCGCAAGGTATTATCTCATTAATTTGCCACTGCTGGCTATGCAGTGGCTTTATTAGTAATTTAAGGGGAGCCAAATGAAAAAAATTAATATAGTTAAGGAAAATCGTGACTATAATAGAATTATTAAAGAAAATAGACCTTTTAAGTATAAAGATTATGTTATATATATAGATAAAAGGGAACCATCTATTTATAGGTTTGGATTTTCGGTTGGTAAAAAGGTTGGCAATGCGGTAACAAGAAATCGTGTAAAAAGACAGATTAAAGCAATTGTTTCACAAAATGACTATCAAAATGATTTTGATTGTATTATAATAGTTGGTAAAGGCATTTTAGATCGAAGTTTTAGTGAAATGCGTGATAATTTAAATTTTGCTTTAAAAAAATTAAAATTAGTAAAGGAGCGAAAAGATGCGTAAGAAAATAGGACTACTACTTTTAGTAGGATTGATGACACTTTCGCTGTCTGGTTGTACAACTTATGTTAAAGATGAAAATGGAAATACTGTTAAAGAAGCAACGACAGGGCAAACATTAGCTTCTAACATATTATGTAAGCCAACAAATAAAGATGTTATTAAGACTTATGAAAAAAATGATGTAGATATTGATAAACTTCCAAGTTGTGATAAATTTACACCGGCTTCTGGAGAATATGGTGGAATTTGGGAAACAATATTTATTAAACCTTTAAGTTGGTTTATTATTAAGGTTGGAGAGATACTTGGTAATTATGGTTTAGCCATTATTGTAGTTACTTTAATTATTCGTTTGATTATTTTTCCAATTAGTAAAAAATCAGCTTTGCAATCTGAAAATATGAAGTTTGCTCAAAAAGATTTAGAAAAATTAGAAAGAAAATATCGTGGACGTGAGAGTCAAGAAGATCAAATGATGAAAGCACAAGAGATGATGGGTATATATAAGAAATATGATATAAACCCAATGTCTGGTTGTTTATTTGCTTTTATTCAGATGCCACTTTTCTTTGCTTTCTTAGAAAGTTTAAATAGATTACCTATTGTCTTTGAAGGAAAGTTCTTAGGATTTAATTTAGGAATGAGTCCTTTTGTTAGATTGTTTGGAGGAAGTTTTGATTTTTCAGTATTTTTAGATAGCTTTACTAATGGTGGTTGGATTTATTTATTATTACCAATTTTAGTAGCTTTAACAACATTCTTCTCATTTAGGTTAAATTCTGGTGTTAGTAGTGGTAGCGAAGAACAACAACACCAAATGAAGATAATGATGAATGTGATGCTTGTATTTATTGTAATTACTTCATTTACAATGCCGACAAGTATTATATTATATTGGATTACTGGTAGTTTATTTACCATTATTCAAGCAGAAGTGATTAGGAGGATGAAAGAAAATGCTAGAGGTAGTGAAAAACGAATCAAAAAACAAAGAAGAAGCACTAAATAAGTGTTTAGAACAGTTAAATGTTAATTCAAATGAAGTTTATTCATATATGGAAGAAAGTGCTGCAGGACTTTTTGGTAAAAAAAAATATACAGTTTATGTTGTAACAAAATATGATGTTAAAGAATATGTTAAGGATTTTTTGAATAACCTAGCTAATAATATGAATACTTCATTTAATGTGGAAGTTAATGAAAAAGATGGAGTTATTTCTGCTGTTATTGTTGCTGATGATAGTGGAGTGATGATTGGAAAAGAAGGAAAAACTTTAAATGCTATTCAAACTATTTTAAGACAATCACTTAGAAAATACGGAAATTTTGATATTAAAGTTAATTTAGATATTTCTGGATATAAAGCTAAGAGAGAGAAAAATATCGAAAGAGAAGTTAAAAAAATAGCAAAAGAAGTTTTAAAAACTAAGATAGAAGCTAAATTAGACCCAATGAATTCTTATGAAAGAAGAATTGTTCATACAATAATTGCCGAATACGATGGTTTAGCTACTCAGAGTGAAGGCGAAGCTCCTAATAGATATGTAGTTATTAAGATTAAGGAAGATTAAGTTCTTTCTTTTTTGTTATATTAAAAAAACTTAGATATCTTTTCTATCTAAGTCTTTAGCTGTGAATGTTTCTCCAGTAATATTATTTTTAAAATATATAGAGTAGTCACATAATGTGGCTATTTTTTCTATTGTTTCAAAATTTATGTCTGTTGTTTCAGTTTCATATCTAGAAAGTGTATTTTGTTTTGTATTTATTAATTTTGCTATTTCATTTTGCTTTAATTTTTTATTATTTCTCATATATTTTAATACTTTGCCTATCATATATATCACCAATTAGATTATCCAACAATTGGATATAGTTGTCTTGACATATCCAGTAACTGGATATATAATTTTTTTGTAGTATATATCCTAAAATTGGATAAAAGGAGAACTTATGAAAAAAATAGGAAGATATAGGAGAAAAAAACAAAGAAAAATATTAATAATAGGAAGTTTATCATTACTTTTATTTTTGTGTGTCGGATATGCGGCTTTTAGTACTAATTTAAGTTTGAAAGCAAAAGGTAATATAAAATGTAATTCTATAAATGTAGAGAGTTTGAAAAAATTAGTTGTTACATCAGGAGATGGTTTATATAAGGATATTACCGATGAATATCGATATATATATAAAGGGACAAATCCTAATAATTTTTTACAATTTGATAATATTTTATATAGAATTATTTCTATTGAAGAAGATAATTCTATTAAAGTTGTTAGGCAATATCCTATTATACAGAATGCTTTTGATAAAGCTGGAACTAGATATTTAGAAAATAGTTATTGTGGTACTGATATAGTTAATACATGGGGGTGTAATGTATGGGGCTCTAAAACTACAATTGTTGATGAATATGGTAACCATGTATCAAAAATGGCATATAGTGATGATAATAATTTATATGAACTTCCGTCTGATGAAGCTTATTTGAATAAATATTTAAATTTAGACTGGTTTAATTCGTTAAATGATAAGATTAAAGTGAAAATAATTTCTCATAGATTTAATGTTGGACATGTAGATATAACTAAAAATCAAAATATAGAGTTGGATATTAAAGATGAAAAAAAATATGGTTGGAATGGTAAAATTGGTCTTATAAATATCACTGATTATGTTAAGGCTAGTAATAATATAGAGTGTATTAATGTTTATTCTTCAAGTACTTATGGTGGTAATAAATGTAGTAAAAATAATTATTTAAACAAGAGTGAAGAATATTTAGTGCAGTGGACTATTAATCCTAGTAAAAATTCTAGATCTGATACAATAGATATTATTCCTTTGGAAGGTTCAGAAAAAGTTGGATCTATTGGCAATATATATGCCTTTCCTTCTTTTTTTCTTTCTAATTCAATAGAATTATGTGGACAAGGTACAGAACAAAATCCTTACTACATAATAGACTAATGTCATTAAAATGTTAAGAAGATTAATTTCTTCTTTTTGTGTGTTTAAATACCTTTACCTTTGTGCTATTATTTATAATAGAGGTGGAGTATGAAAAAAGGTTTTAATAATAAAAAATATGTAGAAATTCAAAGTAAAAGAATTAAGAAAAAAATAAAAGAGTTTGATAAACTTTATTTAGAGTTTGGTGGTAAATTATTTGATGATTATCATGCTAGTAGGGTTTTACCTGGGTTTGAACCTAATTCTAAAATAAAGATGCTTTTAGAATTAAAAGATATTACGGAAATAATTATGTGTATTAATGCGAAGGATATTGAAAGAAAGAAAATACGTGCTGATTATGGTATTACTTATGACATGGAAGTTTTAAGATTAATAGATGAATTTCAAAATTTGGGTTTATCTGTTAACAGTGTGGTTATTACTTTATATACTGGTAAGGAAAGTAGTAAAAAGTTTATAAATCAACTTGAGAAAAGAAATATTAAAACTTATGTTCATACACCTACAAAAGGTTATCCAACAGATGTTGATGTAATTGTTAGTGATGAAGGATATGGAGCTAATCCTTATATTGAAACAACTAAAAAATTAGTAGTGGTTACAGCTCCTGGACCATCTAGTGGTAAATTAGCTACTTGTTTATCTCAACTTTATCATGAATATAAAAGAGGTGTTAAAGCTGGATATGCGAAGTATGAAACATTTCCTGTTTGGAATTTGCCTTTGAAACATCCTGTTAATGTAGCATATGAAGCAGCTACGGCTGATTTAAAAGATGTTAATATGATTGATTCATTTCATTTAGAAAAGTATGGAATTACATCAGTTAATTATAACCGTGATTTAGAAGTTTTTCCTGTTTTAAAATCAATTTTATATAAAATTATTGGTAAAAATATTTATTATTCACCAACTGATATGGGAGTTAATATGATTGGTTATTGTATTGATAATGATGATGTGATTTGTGAAGCTAGTAGGCAAGAGATAATTAGGAGATATTATAAAGCATTATGTGATTATAAGACTGGCACTGGTGAAGAATATGTATGTGAGAGAATCAAACTTTTGATGAATGAATTAGAAATTGAACCTTTAAAAGAAAGACTTGTTATTAATGTAGCTCAAGAAAAAAGTAATGCAGAAGATCTTCCTGTTATTGCTTTGGAGTTACCTAATGGTAAAATTATTACTGGTAAGAAAACAGAAATATTAAGTCCAGCTAGTAGTTTAATTTTAAATGCTATTAAAGAGTTAACAAATATTCCAGATGATGTTGATTTACTTTCTAAGGCTGTATTAGAACCAATATTGAAATTAAAACCATTAAGTAATCATGTATCTAGGTCATTAAATTTAGAAGAAGTTTTAATTGCTTTGAGTATTTGTTCAGTAACTAATCCTATAGTTAAGGAAGCTCTTAAAAATTTGAATAAACTTTCAGGTTTAGAGGCTCATGCTTCGTTTATGGTTTATAATGGCGATTTAAATACTTTAAAAAGATTAAATATTAATTTAACTTGTGATCCAGTATTTTATTCAAATAATTTATTTATGAATGAGTAAACGGTAATTTATTTATCGTTTTTTCAGTTTGTGTGCTATAATACATGTGATGAAAAGGAGTTGGAAGTTTAGGCATGCGTAAAAAAGATATTACTAAAGAGATTGCGAGTGATGAAGAATTTTTACATATAGTGGCTCCTATTTTAGGCTCTAGGGAATTTCAAAAAAGAAAAGAATGGATTCATCATGAAAGTTGTTCACTTTATGAACATTGTTTAGCTGTATCATATTTATCTTATAAAATATGTAAAAAAAGAAACTGGAATTATCAAGATGCGGCTATTGGTGGGTTATTACATGATTTTTATAAAAAACCATGGCAAGAACATATTAATGAGAAAAAACCATTTTTTAAACAACATGGGTTTACTCATGCTCATGAGGCGATGGAAAATGCTTATAGTTTTTTTCCAGAGCTTATGAATGAAAGAGTTGCTAATATAATAGAAAGGCATATGTTTCCACTTAATATAGTTCCTCCAAAATATAAAGAGGGATGGGTGGTTACTTATGCTGATAAAAGACTTTCAATGGATGTTGTTATAAATATAAAAGCTTTACCAAAATATTTTGGTTTGGCTAGAATGATACATAAGGTAAAAACTTTTTTTAAATTTAGAAAGAGGTGATTTAATGGATGATACAATTGCAGCTATTTCAACTGCTCAGGGTGTTGGTGCTATTTCTATTATTAGAGTTAGTGGGGCTGATGCTATTAAAATAGTTAGTAAAATTTTTTCTAATAAAAATTTTTTAGATGCACCAAGTCATACTATTCATTATGGTTATATAATGGATAATAATGAAAAAGTTGATGAAGTATTAGTTAATATTATGAGGGCTCCTAGGACTTTTACTAAAGAAGATGTTGTTGAAATTAATGCTCATGGTGGTATTATGACAACTGATAAGATTTTAGAGTTATTACTTGTTAATGGATGTAGATTAGCTGAACCTGGTGAGTTTACTAAAAGAGCTTTTTTGAATGGTAGAATTGATTTGACTGAAGCTGAAGGGGTTATAGATTTAATTAATTCTAAAACAGATATTTCCCGGAAAATAGCTTTGAATCAGGTTGGTGGCAAGGTTTCTTCAATGATTAGTAAACTTCGAGATGAACTTGCTGGAATAATTGCAAATATTGAAGTTAATATCGATTATCCTGAGTATGAGGACATTGAAGAGATGACAATTGAAAAGATCAATTCTAATTTAAGTGAACTTGAAAGTAAAATTGATAAAATTTTGAAAGAAAGTAAAAATGGTGAAATTTTGACTAATGGTATTAAAACAGCTATTGTTGGGAAACCTAATGTTGGAAAAAGTAGTTTACTTAATAGATTAATTGGTGAAGAAAAGGCTATTGTTACAGATATTCAGGGAACAACACGCGATAGTGTCGAAGCTACTTTGCGTATAGATAATCTTATTTTGAATTTAATTGATACAGCGGGTATTAGAAAAACAGATGATGTTGTTGAAAGTATTGGAGTAGATAAAAGTTTAAAATTAATCGATGAAGCTGATTTGATTTTATTTGTAGTTAATTATAATGAGAAATTAAGTCATGATGATTTAGTGATTTTAGATAAATTAAAAGGTAAAAATTATATTACAATAGTTAATAAGACAGATTTAGATAAAAAAATTGATGATGATAAACTTTCTAATGTGGTTTATGTTAGTGCTTTAAATGATGAGAATATTGATGAAATAGGTAATAAGATTAAGAAATTATTTAATTTAGAAAAAATAGAAATGGCTGATTTAACTTATTTGACTAGTGCGAGAAGTGGGGCTATACTTAGAAAAGTTTTAGAGAGTGTTAAAGCAGTTAGAAAAGGTATAGAAGAAAATTATCCTATCGATATGGTGGAAATTGATTTAAAGGATATATGGAATTTACTAGGTGAGATAATCGGTGAGAGTTATGATGAAGAGTTGTTGGATCAATTATTTAGTAGATTTTGTGTTGGAAAGTAATTATCTATTTGCCCTAAAGTTAAATTTGTGCTACAATGTATATAGATGAAGGAAACTTCATAAAATAAAAAAGGAATATCCAGTGCTGCTATGTTGGATGTACCAAAATGGTTTGGACACCTAAATCAAGCTGCAAAGCTTAAGTTAGGTGCCTTTTTCTATTTAAATAATATTATGAATATTAAAATAAATAGAAGTGATATGATGGCATAGAGAGCTTTTTCTCTTTTAGTCATTCGCATCACCTCCAATTCTATATAAAGAATTGGTACACCCAACTTACTGAATATTCCTTATATAAATTATAACAAAAGGTTATGTAAAATACAATGAATTTTATTATTTTAAATAAAAGTTTTATTTATTTGACTAAAGTGTTTCTCTGATGTAGAATTAACTCTAGTATTTGGTGGTGATAATATGAATTATGAAGTAATTGTAGTAGGTGGTGGTCATGCGGGATGTGAAGCTGCTTTGGCTTCTGCACGCATGGGACACAAAACATTACTTGTTACAGGAAATATTAATAATATTGCGGATATGCCTTGTAATCCATCGATTGGTGGAAGTGCGAAAGGTATAGTTGTTAGAGAAATAGATGCCTTAGGCGGAGAGATGGGAAATAATGCGGATAAAAGTTTACTACAAATAAAGATGCTTAATACGGCTAAAGGTCCAGCTGTTCGTAGTTTAAGAGCGCAAGCAGATAAAATTACTTATCCTAAAAATATGCTTAAAACCTTGGAAAGTACGGATAATCTAGATATTAAAGAAGCTTTAGTTAAAGATGTAATAACCCCAAATAATAAAGTAAGTGGGGTATTACTTGAAGATGGCGAAGAGATTAATGCTAAAGCGGTTATTTTAACAACAGGTACTTATATGAATGCGGATATTATGGTTGGTGATACTCGTCATAGAGAGGGACCTCATGGTGAGAAGCCTTCTAATTATTTAAGTGATAATTTAGCTAAAAAAGGTTTTATTATTAAAAGATTAAAAACAGGAACACCACCTAGGATTGCTCGCGATAGTATCGATTTTTCAAAAGCTAAAAGAGAGGATGGAGATAGTGTTTATCACACTTTTAGTTTTGATAATAAACCGATGTATGATATAGATAAACAAGTGCCTTGTTATTTGATTTATACTAACGATGAAACACATAAAATTATTAGAGATAATTTGAATAAATCTAGTATGTATGGAGGTTTATCTGATATTAAAGGTGTTGGACCTAGGTACTGTCCATCTATTGAAGATAAAATAGTTAGATTTAGTGATAAAGAAAAACATCAATTATTTTTAGAGCCGGAAAGTTTATATTATGATGATATTTATTTACAAGGTTTTTCAACTAGTATGCCTTATGATGTGCAAGAGAAGATGGTTCATAGTTTGACAGGTTTAGAAAATGCGAAAATTTTAAAATATGCTTATGCGATAGAATATGATGCAATTTATCCAACACAGTTAAAGTTTAATTTGGAAACTAAATTAATTGAAAATTTATTTACAGCTGGTCAAATTAATGGTACAAGTGGATATGAAGAAGCGGCTTGTCAGGGATTAATGGCTGGTATTAATGCTTGTTTGAAATTAGAAGGAAAAGAGCCATTTATTTTAAGAAGAGATGAGGCTTATATTGGGGTATTAATTGATGATTTAATTACTAAAGGAATAAGAGATCCATATAGATTGCTTACTTCTAGAGCTGAATATAGATTACTTCTTAGAACTGATAATGCTGATTTGCGACTTCGTGAATATGGTCATAAATTTGGACTTGTTTCTGATGAAAAGTATGAAAGATTTTTAAATAAAAAAGAAAATATTGAAAAGGCAACTTTGGAATTTAAAGATAAAAGATTAACTCCTAAGAACAATGATTATTTAGAAAAATTAGGTACAAAACCTTTAAAAGATGGTGTTTCTTTATATGATTTACTTAGAAGACCAGAAATTAAGATAGATGATTTAACTGAATTTTTAGATAATAAATATAAAGATGAGGTTTTGGAACAAGTTTCTATTTCAGCTAAATATGAAGGTTATATTAATAAAGCTCTTCGCGAAGCTGAAAAGTTAAAAAGTTTAGAAGATAAAAAAATACCTGAAGATATAGATTATGATGCGATGCATAATTTAGCTAGTGAGGCTAAACAAAAGTTAAAAGAAGTTAGGCCACTTACAATTGGTCAAGCTATGAGAATTAGTGGAGTAAATCCTGCAGATATTTCAATACTTACTATGTATATGAAGCGAGGTTAATATGAATTTAGATGAATTTAAAGTTGAAGTAGAAAAATTAGGTATTAAGGTTACTGATGATGAAATTAATAAATTAGAAAAATATGCGGATTTATTAAAAGAGTGGAATGAGAAAATTAATTTGACAGCTATAACTGAAAAAGAACAAGTGTTTTTAAAACATTTTTATGATAGTTTAACTTTAGTTAAAATAATTGATTTAACTAAAGTCGATAGTTTATGTGATTTAGGAACAGGAGCTGGTTTTCCAGGAGTTGTACTTAAAATATTTTTTCCTAATTTAAAATTAACTTTGGTTGATGCTTTAAATAAGAGAATTAATTTTTTAGATATTGTAGTTAAGGAGTTAAATTTGGAAAATGTTACTTTAGTGCATTCAAGAGCAGAAGAATATGGGAAAGACCATAGAGAATTATTCGATGTGGTTACAGCTAGAGCTTTATCTAGTTTTCCTATTTTACTTGAGTATAGTGCTTCTTTACTTAAAGTTCATGGTCATTTAATTGCGATGAGAGGACTTAATGATAGCTTTGTTGGAATTAACGCATTAAAGGTATTAAATTTAAAAATTAATAATATTTTAGAATTTAAATTACCTTTTGAAGAGAGTAACAGAACTTTAGTTGATGTAGTAAAAATTGATAAAACTTCTTTGAAATATCCTAGAAGATATGCAGAAATTAAAAAGAAAACTTTATAATTTTGTAAAACAGTATTAAATATTAGTTTAATATTGTTTTTTTATGTCATTTTAGTTGAATTATTTCCCGAAAAATAGTATGATAAAATAAAAGAATAGAAGGGAGGGGTGGATTGTGTTCGAAAACGGTCAATTAACTGTTTTAAATATTAATGATATTTTACCAAATAGATTTCAACCTAGAATTAGGTTTGATGAAGAAAAGTTGGAAGAACTTGCGGAATCTATTAGTAAATATGGTGTTATTCAGCCAATTGTTGTAAGGCCAGTAAGTAATAAATATGAAATTATTGCTGGAGAAAGACGTTATAAAGCTAGTAAACTTGCGAATAAATCTACCATTCCCGCTATTATCTTGAATTTATCAGATAAAGATAGTGAAGAGATTGCACTACTTGAAAATATTCAAAGACAACAATTAAGTCCTATTGAAGAAGCCGTTTCTTATAAACGGATTTTAGACATGGGATATATTACACAAGAAGGATTAGCAAAAAAATTAGGAAAGGCACAATCTACGATTGCCAATAAAATACGATTATTAAATTTGGATGATGAAGTCCAAAATTATTTACTTAATAATAAAATTTCTGAAAGACATGCAAGAAGTTTACTTAGAATACCTGATAAAGAAAAACAGGTAGAAATGCTTCATAGAATTGTGGAAGAGAGACTCACTGTTAAACAAACTGATAGAGAAATTGAAAAATTAAAAGAGGAAACAAAAATAGATAATAAGCCTGTAAAACCAATTGTTATGGAGTCGCCTAAGATTAATGATTCAAAACAGATGAATAATAATATTCAACCTTCTAGTTTATATGATGAAGTTGAAAATTTATTTGATGAATCAAATATTGTAGATAAGGGAGGAAATACTATGGATATAGAAAAAATTATGCGGGAAGCTAAAGATATTAATGTTCCACAAGAACAACCACAAAAAGATATTTCTGGATTGATGCAACCAGGAAACGATGTTCAAAGTGAATTGATTGTTAGAGATGAACCTACTCCATCACCTGTAAATTTAGAAAATAGTAGATTTATAAATATTACACAACAACAAGATTCGGTACAACCTGTTCAACAATCATCTAGTAATGGTGTTACGTTTGATAGTATGTTTAATCAACATATAGATGTAGAGCCTAGTAATGTTCAAAATCAAGTAGTTTCTTCTGCTTCACCAGTTCAATCTGAACAATCTAATGTTCAGTCAGTTCAAGCATCCCCAATTGAAGTATCACAAGTTTCAGCTGTACCTGTTCAAAATAGTGTTACTTCAAATTCTACAAATAATAGTATTCAACCAAATATTAAAGAAAATCAGACAGTTTCAGAGGTTAATGAAGAAATAAATGACGATACTAAAAAAATTATTTCAAATGCAGTTGCTGATGCTTTAAAGAGATTTAATGAGCAAAAAGTTAATACTAGTACACAGCAAGTAACAATTCAGAAACCTACTCAATCTAGTATTCCAGAGGTTAATACAGTACCAGAAATTTCAAACGCATCACAACAAGTAAATGAACCTGTACAAGTGCCGGTTAGTAATTCTACAAGTAATATTACTTCTTCAGCTTCGGTTTCTATTCCAAGTACTGATATAATTGCGGATAATACTTTAAATGAATATGCTATTAAATCTAATCAATCTGTTATTCCTCAAACAACAATGGCTAGTGCTATGGCACAAAATGTAAAACCAGTTAATAATCAAGCTCATTTTGCTCAAATCGTGAAATTACTTCGTGATTGTGCGGATAAAATTGAACAGAATGGATATTTTGTAAGTGTGGATGAGATGGATTTAGGTAATCAATATAAAGTTACATTTACAATTAATAAGGAATAGTTTATGAATAAATTTAAAGAGTTAGTTAATTATTGTTTAAATTGTCCTGTTAAACCTTGTACAAAAGGTTGTCCTTTAAAAAATGATATTCCTAATTTTATTAAGTTAGCTAAGGAAGAAAATTTTTTAAAGGCTTTTAGTGTGCTTAGTGAAACTACGGTATTATCTTCTATTTGTGGCAGAATTTGTCCTTTTGAAAGGCAATGTGAGGGTAATTGTGTTAGAAGATTAAAAGGTGAACCTGTACAAATAGGATATATTGAATCTGTTATTGGAGATAGAGCTATAAAAGATAATTATCCTCTTTTTGATACTATGGAAGAATTTAAAGGTAAAACAGTAGCAGTAGTTGGAGCGGGCCCAGCTGGTCTTACATGCGCCTCTTTTTTAAAGAAATTAGGTTATAATGTAACAATATATGAAAAATATGATTATGTTGGGGGAATTATAAGTCATGGAATTCCCGATTTTAGATTAGATAAAAAAATTTGTGATCAAACATTTAAACGTATTTTAGATTTAGGTATAGAAGTTAAATTTAACAAAGAACTTGGTGTTGATATATCTCTTAAGGAACTTAAAAAGAATTATGATGCAGTATTTTTAGGATTTGGAGCTAATAAGTCTAAAATACCAAATATTAAAGGTAAAAATTTATGTAATGTTTATGGAGCTAATGAATTTTTAGAAAGTAAACAAAAACTTGATTTAAACGGTAAGAATGTAATTGTAGTCGGTGGTGGTGATACTGCTATGGATATGGCTAGAGTAGCTAAACATTGGGGTGCTAATGTTTTAGTTGTTTACCGCGGTGATGAAAAAAGGATGAAGGCTTCAAATTGTGAGATAGTAAATGCGAAAAATGAAAATATTGAAATTTTATTTAATACAAATGTTAAGCAAATAATTCAGAATAAAGATGTTTATAAAGCTTATTTAATGACAAATGATGGTTATAAATTTATTTATCCTTGTGATTATGTGTTTTTTGCAATAGGTGCTAAAACTGATGAAAAAATTACTAAAAAACTTGGAATTAAATTAGATATGGATGGATATATTAAAACTGATAAGAGGCAAATGACTTCAATTTCTGGTGTATTTGCAGGAGGAGATTTAATTAAAGAAAAAAATACAGTAGCATATGCATCTGTTTCTGGAAGAAATGCCGCATATAATATCGATAATTATTTAAAAAAGTTTGACAAAAAGTCTAATTAAATATAAAATTAAAAAGCACTTGAGGTGATAGATATGCTTAAATTTACAAAGATGGAAGGGCTTGGAAATGATTATGTTTATGTAGATGCAATTAATCAAACAATAGGAAATCCAAGTGAACTTTCTAAAAAAGTTACTGATAGACATTTTGGAATCGGTTCTGATGGATTAATATTAATTAGTAAAAGTGATAAAGCTGATTTTAAAATGAATATATATAATCCTGATGGATCAGAAGCTGAGATGTGTGGTAATGGAATAAGATGTTTAGCTAAATTTGTTTATGATAAAAAAATGACTAATAAAACATCTATTACAGTTGAAACTTTGTCTGGAATTAAAACATTAGATTTAAAGATAGAAAAAGGAAAAGTTTCTTTAGTTACTGTTGATATGGGTGAACCAATACTTGATGCCGATAGAATACCTGTTATTAATGGTTTTAAAGAAAAATCTTTGAATGGTATTGATTTTATTAATGTTAAAGTTGAATTTAAAAAATTTACTTGTGTGTCAATGGGAAATCCTCATGCAATATGTTTTATTGATAACATTAATAATATTGATATAGCTAAAATTGGACCAATTATTGAAAACAACAAATGTTTTCCTAATAAAACAAATGTTGAATTTATAGAAATTATTAGTAAGAATGAAATTAATATGCGAGTTTGGGAACGTGGTACTGGGGAGACATTAGCTTGTGGGACTGGAGCATGCGCTTCGGTTATAGCGAGTATTTTAAATGGGTATACTGATAGAAAAGTTACCGTTAATTTACTTGGTGGAAAGTTGGAAATTATTTGGAATAAAGAAGATAATCATGTTTATATGAAAGGTCCTGCTAGAACTGTTTATGAAGGTAAAATTGATTAGACACTAATAGGTGTCTAATTTTTTCTTTTTTGCTTTGTTTTTTTTTGAACATGATATAATTATATTAAAGGTAGATGATTTGATGATTGAATTTAGAAAGGTATCGAAAGCTTATAAAAATAATATGATTTTAAAAGATATTTCTTTTAATATTGAGAAGGGGAAATTTACTGTTTTAATTGGTGAATCAGGTTGTGGTAAGACAACTTTACTTAAAATGATTAATAAGTTAATAGTTCCGACTAAAGGTGATATTTTTATTGATGGAAATGATATTAAAGAAATTGATGATATTAAACTTCGAAGAAGTATGGGATATGTTATTCAACAAACTGGTTTATTTCCGCATATGACTGTTAGAGAAAATATAACAATTATTCCTAAAATATTAAAGGTAGATGAAAATAAAATAAATAAAGATTCGTTAGAAATGATGAATATGATAGGATTAGATGAATCTTTACTTGATAGATATCCTAGTGAGCTTTCTGGTGGACAGCAACAACGTATTGGAATTGCGAGAGCTTTTATAACTAATCCTAATATTATTTTAATGGATGAGCCTTTTAGTGCTTTAGATCCAATGAGTAGAGTTGCTTTACAGGATGAATTACTTAAATTACAAGAAAAATTACATAAAACGATCGTGTTTGTAACTCATGATATGGATGAGGCTATAAAATTAGCTGATAAAATAGCAATTTTTGATAATGGTGAGTTAGTTCAGTATGATGTTCCAGAAAATATTTTAAAACATCCGGCAAATGATTTTGTTAAAAATTTTGTTGGTAAAAAAAGAATTTGGACAAGTCCTAAGTATATTAAAGTTGAGGATATTATGATTGATAAACCAGTTACTTGTTTTCCAAATTATACGGTATTTTATTGTCTTAATAAAATGAAGATGATGAAGGTTGATAGTTTGATGGTTGTTGATGATAAAAAGAATTTTCTTGGAGTTTTGTATGCAGAAAGTGTTACAGATAAAGAAGCAATGAATAAAGAAGCTAGTGAATATATGCTTAAGGATATTCCAATTGTAAAAAAAGGTGATTCTATTAGTACTTTAGCTAAGTTAGTTACAGAAAGTAGACTTTCAAATATTCCAGTTTTAGATGAAGAAAATCATTTATGTGGTCTTATTACTAGAAGTAGTTTAATTATGGCTTTAAGTCAACAGTTCTTGGAGGAGGAATAATATGGAGTTTATAGATTATGTAGTTCAAAATCATGAACAAATTATTTCACTTTTTTTAGAACATATTGAGCTTACTTTTATTGCTGTTGGTCTTTCTATTTTAATAGGTGTTCCTATTGGAATTTTAATTAGTTATGTTAGAAAATTGGATAAACCTATTTTGGGACTTTCTTCAGTTATTCAAGCGGTACCATCAATGGCTTTACTGGGATTTATGATTCCGTTTGTCGGAATTGGTACTATTCCTGCTATTATTGTGGTTATACTTTATTCATTACTACCAATTATTAAGAATACATATACTGGTATTAATGGTATTAGTGAGTCAATGATTGAATCGGCTAAGGGTATTGGTCTTACTAAAAGTCAAATTTTGTTTAAAATTCAGATTCCTCAAGCATTACCAGTTATTATGGCTGGTATTAGAATTTCAGCTGTATCAGCAGTAGGTTTAATGACTATGTCAGCATTTATTGGTGGTGGCGGTCTTGGTTATTTGATATTTTCTGGTATTAGAACGGTTAATAATTATCAAATTTTAGCTGGGGCAATTCCGGCTTGTATTTTGGCTTTATTTGTTGATTATTTCTTTAGTTTAATAGAAAAGTTAGTAACACCTGTTAGTATACAAATGAAAGATTTATCTAGAGAGGAAGTATTAAAAAAACGTAAAATACAGAAGGTTATATTAGTTTTAATTTTATTAATTATTGGTGGTGTGTTTTTAAGTCAAGTTAAATTTAATGATAACGATGTAAAAACAATTACGGTAAGTGGTAAGGATTTTACGGAACAAAATATTTTATGTGAAATGGTTTCTGATTATATTGAGTCTAATACGGATATTTCAGTTAATAGAAAGTGTAATTTGGGTGGAGCTCAGGTCGTATTTTCTGCAATTCAAAGAGGAGATGTTGATTTATATATTGATTATTTAGGAACTGATTATACAGATATTTTGAAATATTCACCTATTAGTGATGTTGATAAGGTGTATAAAACAGTTAAATCAGAGTTTAATAGTAAATATAATTTATCTATTTTAAAACAAATGAATTTTAATAATACTTATGCTTTAGCAGTTAGGCAAGATACTGCTTCAAAATATAATTTGAAAACAATATCTGATATTGTTCCTTATGCTAGAGAGTTAAAGATTTCTCCAACTTTAGAATTTGTTAATAGAGAGGATGGGTTAGCTGGTCTAAATAAAACTTATGGACTTAATTTTGCAGATGTTATTGCAATAGATGGGAGTCCTAGATATACAGCTTTAATGAATGATAATAGTCAGGTTATTGATGCTTTTACAACTGATGGATTACTTAGAAAGTTTGGTTTGGTGGTTTTAGAGGATGACAAGAATTTCTTTCCCCCTTATTATGCAGTTCCAGTTATTAGAAATTTAGTATTAGAACAATATCCTGAACTTGAAGAACTTATGAATAATTTAGGGGGATATTTAACTAATGAAAGTGTTCAAGAGTTAAATTATGAAGTTGATGAATTAGGTAAAAATCCAGAGAGTGTGGCAAATGAGTTTTTAAAAGAAAATAATTTAATTTAGGAGGTTTTTATGATTTCAGTTAATATTCAAAGTAGTATTTTAATTAGTGGAAATATTAAAATATATTTTGATCCGATAAAGATGGATAGAAAGTATGATGCAGATTATATTTTTATAACCCATAGTCATTATGATCATTTTTCAAAAGAAGATATTTTAAATATTAAAAATGATAATACAGTTATTATTGGTCCTTATGATATATATGATAAGTGTTTAGAAATGGGATTTAGTAAAGATAAGGTTATTAAAGTAAAACCTTGTGAAGAATATGATTATGGTGTTATTAGATTTAAAACGGTTTATGCATATAATTTAAATAAAACTTTTCATTTAAAAGAAAGTAATTGGGTTGGTTATGTACTTGAATTTGAAGGTAAGAAATATTATATTGCGGGTGATACGGATGTTATTATGGATAATTTATCTGTTTTAAAAAACATAGATGTTGCTTTTATTCCTATTGGTGGTGTTTATACTATAGATGCTTTAGAAGCTGCTGGTTATGTTAATAACATTAAACCCAAAGAAGTAGTTCCTATTTATTATGGTATGGTGGTTGGTGATGAAAAGGATTTGGATAATTTTATTAATAATGTAGATAGTAATATAAAGGTTAATGTTCTTTTATAGTTTTTTCAACTAATTATCACAAAAATATGTTATATTAAATATAGATTGGAGGAATTGTATGAAATGCCCAGTTTGTAAAGATGTTACTTTACTTATGAGCGAAAAGAAAGGTATTGAAATTGATTATTGTCCTGAATGCCGTGGAATATGGCTTGATAGGGGAGAACTTGAAAAATTAGTAGAAAAAGAGAATGAGACTTTACGTTCTAATTATAGGGATTATGATGAATGTGAAAAGTATGATAAAGATATGAAGTATTCAAAGAATGGTAAACATACTAAAAGAAAAAAAGAATCTATTTTTGGAGAAATATTTGATATGTTTGGTGATTAAAGATATTAAATATTTCTTTTTTCTTGACATAGAGTTAGCTCTAGGTTATATAATTACTTTAGGATGGTGGTCTAATGAGTGTTGGTGAGGTTGCTAGAGAACTTGATTTGTCAATTGATACTTTAAGATATTATGAAAAAATTGGACTTGTTAAAAATATTAATAAAATTAATGGAAAACGAGAATATACTGATGAAAATATTAAAGATTTAAAGTTTATTTTATGTATGAAATCTGCTGGACTTTCTTTAATGGATATTAAGAAGTTTTTAAAATATTATGAGGAAGGTTATGAAACATTAGATTTAAGGATAGATATGCTTAAAAATCAGAAGATAGTGTTAGAAAAAGAAATTAAGGAAAAACAAGATACTTTAGATTATTTAAATTATAAAATTGATCTTTATGAAAAAAGAAAGGAGGAAAAGAAATGAGATTAATTTGCTATTATTCTTATACTGGTAATACGAGATCTTTAGCTTATAAAATTAAAGAAAAATATGGTTATGATATATGTGAAATTAAACCAGTAAAACCTTATAGTGATGATTATGATAAGGTAGTTAATGAAGCTCAAGAGGAAGTTAATATGAATTATCAACCTGAAATACAAGATTTGAATGTTGATTTAGATAAATATGACACAATAATATTGATGATGCCAGTTTGGTGGTATACATTTGCTTCACCGGTTAATACTTTTTTACATAAATATGATTTATCTGGAAAGGTGATTTATGCTGTTGCTACTAATGGAGGTTGGTTAGGACATACATTTGAAGATATTGAAAGAGTGTGTAAGGTAAGTATTAAAGATAAAGTTAGTTTAAAATATAATAATGATGAATTATTAGAGGAAGGTAAGTTTAATAGTTTTTTAGAAAGGATTGGTAAATAATGGTTAAACAAACTGCAGGAAGAGATATTTTAGGGGATTTTGCTCCTAAATTTGCTGAACTTAATGATGATGTTTTATTTGGTGAAGTATGGTCTAGAGAAGATAAACTTTCTTTAAGAGATCGTTCACTTGTTACAGTAGTGGCTTTAATGAGTAAGGGAATTTTAGATTCTAGTTTTCAAAGTCATTTAATTAATGCGAAGAAAAATGGTATTACTAAAGAAGAGATGGCCGAGATTTTAACCCATGCGGCTTTTTATGCTGGATGGCCAAATGCTTGGGCTGCATTTAGAATGGCTAAGGAGGTTTATAAAGATGAATAAAGAAGAATTTGAAAAGGTAAATGTTTTTGGTTTAGGTAATACTAATGATGCTTTTGCACAGTATTTTATAGGACAAAGTTATTTAAATCCTTTGACTGATTTAAATGAAACAAGTTTATTTTTAGCAAATGTTACTTTTGAACCAGGATGCAGAAATAACTGGCACATTCATCATGCTTCTCAAGGTGGTGGACAATTATTAATATGTACTGCTGGATATGGCTGGTATCAAGAAGAAGGTAAAGAGGCTGTTAGTTTGGAGCCGGGCAAGGTTATTACAATTCCAGCTAATGTTAAGCATTGGCACGGTGCTAAAAAGGATAGCTGGTTTAGTCATATTGCTATTGAGGTACCTGGTGAAGATACTTCTAATGAGTGGTGTGAGCCAGTTAGTGATGAAGAGTATAATAAATTAGGTTAATAGTAAAGATATAGTCTTTACTATTTTTTAATTTTAAAATGTGATAAAATTAATATAGATGTTTAAATTTTGGAGTGTTTGAAGGGATGAAAAATGTTAAATTTTATAATAGCTCAAGTCTTTGGTGGTATTGCTTTAGTTATTTTAATAATTAGTTTTCAAAAAAATAATAAGGTTAATTTATTAAAATATCAAATGGTTTCAAGTTTATTGTATTCAGTTCAGTATGCTTTTTTAGGGGCCTTACCTGGATGTTTTATGAATTTAGCGTGCATGCTGAGGAATTTTATTTTTAAAAAATATCAAAAAGTACCATTGTACTTGCTTTTAATTGTTGTATTTTTAATGATAATTTTATCTATGTCAACATTTAATGGTTTTATAAGTTTATTACCGATGTTTGCAGTAGTATTTTATAGTATTGCTTTATGGGGCGGAAATTTAAAAACTATTAGACTTACTGAAATTGTATCTTGTTTACTATATATTATTTATAATATATATGTTGGAGCGATTATTGGATTAGTTGCGACATTTATAGAAATGTTAGGGGCAATGGTAGCTTTTTATAGATTTAATATTAAAAATGTTCAAGGTATTAAATAAAAAATTTTAAAATGTATTTTGCTTGATATTTTGGGTATAAGAATTAATATAGGAGGATGTAATTTAAATGCTTAATTTTATAATAGCTCAAGTCTTTGGTGGATTTGCTTTAATTATTTATATAATTAGTTTTTATAAAGATACTAAAAAACAATTGTTAAAATATCAAATTTTTTCGAGCTTACTTTATATAATTCAATATATTTTTTTAGGAGCTTATACGGTATGTTTAATGAGTTTAATATGTATAATTAGAAACTCTATTTTTAGTTATTACGACAATCAAAAAATACCAGTACATTCTTTAATATTTGTCATAATATTAATGATAATATTTTCAATTTTTACATTCGATGGTTTTATAAGTTTGTTACCTATGTTTGAATCGATAATGTATAGTGTAGCTTTGTGGGGCGGAAATTTGAAAACTATTAGATTAGCTGAAATAGTGTCTTGTATTATATATATTTTTTATAATATATGTGTTGGTGCTTATGTAGGATTAATTGGAACAATAATTGAATTGGTGACGGCAGTAATTGCTTTTTATAAATTTAATATTAAAAAGGTTTATAGCACTAAATGATAATTTAATTTTGAAAATTAGGTATTAACCTAATTTTTTGGTATAATTTTATTATGATATTAAATGTTAGTGGAAGAACAGATATTGTAGCTTTTTATAGTAAGTGGTTTATGAATAGGTATAATGAGGGTTATCTTGATGTGCGTAATCCTTTTTATCCTAAACTAGTTAGTAGAATATATTTTGATGATGTTGATTTGATTGTTTTTTGTACAAAGAATCCTTTACCTATTTTAGATAATTTAAATAAGATTAATAAACCAATTATTTTTCATGTAACTTTAACTCCTTATGGAAAGGATATAGAACCTAATGTTATTCCAAAAGGAAAAATTATAGAAGCTATAAAAAAATTATCTAATATGATTGGTGTGGATAATGTATATGTTAGATATGATCCTATATTAATTAACGAAAAATATGATATTAATTTTCATATAAAATCTTTTAAAAGCTTATGTGAAAAGTTAAATGGATATATTAAACATATTATTGTATCATTTGTAGATGATTATAAAAATGTTAGAAATAATATGGAGGTTTTAAAATTAATAAAATTTGATGATAATATTTATAAAATTATTGGTGAAAATTTTAGTAAGATTGCTAGCAATAATGGAATGACTGTACAGACGTGCTTTGAAAAAAATAATTTATCAGAGTATGGTTTTATTCCTAGTCCTTGTGTTTCTAAAGAACTTGCATTTTCTTTAACTGGTAAAAAATTTTCTAAGTGGAAGGCTCGTGATTGTGGATGCGCCGAAATGGTGGATATTGGGGTTTATAATACGTGTAAGCATTTTTGTAAGTATTGTTATGCAAATTATGACGAGAAAAAAGTAATGGATAATGTGAAAAAGCATGATGATGATTCTTCACTTTTGATTGGCTATTTAAATAAAAATGATGAGATTAAAATTAGGAAAAAATAATTTACACTTTATTTACATATTGTTGTGTTTTTATATAATTTTTCAATAATATTACTTTATATTGTTTTAAAATAAGTATTTAATTTTATTAACATTTGCTTTATATTTTTGAATAAAATGATATAAAATGTAAAAAAATGTTATGTTAAATTAGTTATTCGCTGTTTATGGGGTATTAAAATTTTAGGGGTTTTGATATTCTTTTTTTGAGGTGAGAAAAATGGATACTTTGAAAATCGGAAAGTTTATTGCGAAAAAGAGAAAAGAAAAAAATATGACACAGGAAGAACTTGCTAGAATTTTAGGAGTTACAAATAAAACTGTATCAAGGTGGGAAAATGGAAATTATATGCCAGATTTATCTTTACTAAAACCTTTGAGTGAAACTTTGGGTGTTAGTTTAAATGCACTTTTAAGTGGTGAAGATGATGTGGATGTTCAAAAAGCTGATGAAAATATTTCTAACATTACTAATTATTCTAACTTGGTAATTAAAAAGATTTTTAAAAATATTTATATATTTATTATGTTTTTGGGTTTATTTTTAATTATTTCGGCTTTAATTGTTACTTCTCCAGAAAGTAGCTGGGGGGCAATTTATACAGCTATTGGTTTATGTGTGTTTATAGCTGGTTTTAATAGATGTTTAAAAAATTATAAAGTTATTTGGCAGTGGATTTTGACTTTAGGTGTTACTTTATTATGTTTAGGTTGTTTGTTATTTTTTGATTATTTGAATGTTATAGAAAATAAAAGTGTTCCTAGATTCAGGCTGACTGTTACTTATACTAGTGATGATATAATAAAATATGATACTTTATTTTATAATTTATTTAGAATAAATCACGATACTCCAAATGAATATTATATTGTGGATAATTTAAAGAAATATGATTTTTCCACAATACCTAGAAGTCCATTTAATAGAGATTTGAGTGGTATAGATAATATTATAAAATATAAAAGTAAATATATAGGTGATAATAGTAATACTGGTAATTTAATTAATTCTTTACCACTTGCTGATTATGGTTATGTTTTTGAGATTGATGATAATAAGTTGATAGTAGATTATCATATGACAGAGTGGTATTTAAATGATGATTTATATGTAAATAAAGCTTTAATATATAATAGTGTTTCTTTATTTGTTTTAATTGATAATTTAGAAAGTATTACATATAATTTTAGCGGCTTTTCTTATTATGTGAATAGAGATAATTTAGAAAATAATTATCCTAATTATTTTAAAGTTTTTGTTGATGACAAAATAAATAAGAATAATTTTAATAAGTATGTTGAAAACCTTATGAATGATGAAGAGTTTATAAAAAATAATTTTAAAAAAATGTTTAAAAGTTAAATTTGACAAAAATTTTTGATGTTATATAATATTTTCCGTATTTAAAGGGGGGAATATTATGACTTTTAATAATGTACATTTACATGGTAAAAAGGCATTAGGTATTTTTGAATTTAATTATAAGAAAAATTTAGTTAAAAATGAAATTGTTTCTTTTGCAGCAGATTATTGGGCTGATGCTATAGAAAATGCTGACGATAAACAAATTAGTTATCAAATGGGTAATGGAGCGATAACTTTATCTGATAAAGAAATAGATAGATTTAAAAAATCTTTTATTAATTATGTTTCAAAGATTTTTCCGAATGAAGGTAGTATTATGCTTTGGACTTCTGACGGAACTCATTTTGAAGATATTGGGACAGATGCTTATTTACCAGAAATTATGAAAAATTGTAATTTACCACTAATATGTTTACCCAGTGATTTATGTATGTGGATATCTTCTAATAAAATTGTTGTGGAAAATGATTTTACTCAAGAAGTAATTTATGATACGAAGAACAAAAAATTAAAATAAAAATGGACTTTTGTAAGCCCGTTTTTATTTTTTTGGATCAATCATAATTTTTACCGCATCATCTGTTCCACTTGTTAATCTTTCATAAGCTTTTTGGATTTCTTCAAGTGGTACAATATCATCGACAAATTTCATAACATCTATTTTTTCATTTGCCATTAAACTTATACAGTTTTTAAATTCCTCTTTTGTATATGCGATAGCTCCTTTAATTGTTAATTCTTTCATAACCGCAATTACAGATGCAAATTCTATTGGTTTAGGTGATACACCAACTAAGACAATGGTTCCCCCTGGTTTAACTGTCATTAATTCACTTTCTACAGCTTTAGTAGTACCAGAACAGTCTATTACAACATCAAATCCATTAGGAATTTTAGTAAAAATGTTATTTAAAAAATTTTCATCTTTAGCATTAAACCAATCATCAGCAACATTTAGTTTTACTGATTTTTTGCCCCTAGCTTCATTTGTTTCACTTACGGCAACAAATTCAGCACCTTCTAGTTTAGCAAACATAGCTGAGACTAGACCAATAATTCCACCACCAACAATTAAAACTTTATCTCCGACTCTAATATCAGCTAAATGAACAGCATGTAAGCCAACTGCTGTTGGTTCAACCATTGCACCCTCTTCATCTGTTACATTATCTGGTAATTTTAATACCATGTCTGGTCTTATTGCTATTGTGCTTGTTAATCCGCCTGGATTATCTAATGATAGTCCAATGGCATGAGTCCAAGTTTCTGAACAATACTGTGGATTTCCTGTTTCACATGCTTCACAGTTCCCGCATGGTGAGATAGGTAGAGCAGTTACTCTATCTCCAATTTTTAAATCTGTTCTACTACCAGGATTTACAACTTTACCTGTAAATTCATGTCCCATTATTAAACCTTTAGGTTCTCCAGCATCCCAGTTATGAATATCTGAACCACATATTCCAGTTTTTATTATGTCGATTATTACTTTGTTATTATCTGGTTTTGGAGCATTTACATCGGCTATTTTAAATTTCTTTATATCTTCTAATATTGCAGCTTTCATTATATCCCTCCATTATAATTATAACATTTGTTAAATTGTGAAGAATAAAAAAATTTAAAATATTTTTAAATTTTACTTTTAGTATACTAAAAGTAGTATGCAATTTTATGCATACTACTTAATGGTAATTATAATATTCTTGTAATTGAGACAGATCCTGAGTATAAATCATTTGGTACTAATCTAATATCAATATCAGATGTATTAATAAAGCGGTAACTTGCTCCTGGTAGAGCAGCAAATATGGCATTACCACTTACTGTTCCAGTGTCACAGCAGGTTAATTTATTATGAGTAGAAGAGTGAGCAATTAAGACATCATTAGGCCAGTATTGATGGAACTCTATTCCAATTGTTTTTGGTTCACAATTAGAATTTTTGTTGTCATTATGTCTTACATTAATCCACCAGTGAACAATATAAATTCCTTCTTCTGGAATCATAAAGTCTCCTGTATTTGGATCATAAGTTATTTTGTTTGAAATATTTGTTGTTTGGAACATTACTGGATTTCCAATTGGAACAGATGAATCTGTTTCATCATGCACCATCGCATAACTGTTGAAGTTTTCTGCAGGTGTTCCTGCTGGGCCAGTAGCACCGGTAGCACCAGTGGCACCAGTCGCACCGGTTGCACCAGTGGCACCAGTCGCACCGGTTGCACCAGTGGCACCAGTCGCGCCAGTAGGTCCTTGAGGACCAGTAGGTCCAGTCATACCAGTAGCGCCAGTAGCACCAGTAGCGCCAGTAGGTCCTTGAGGACCAGTAGGTCCAGTCATACCAGTAGCACCGGTAGCACCGGTAGCACCAGTCGCACCAGTTGCACCAGTAGCGCCAGTAGGGCCTTGAGGACCAGTAGGTCCAGTCGCACCTTTGGGACCAGTTGGTCCTTGCTTTCCTTCTTTACAAATACAATCTAGAACTTTACAAAGACATTCATCTTTGTCTGGTCTATTATTGCATTCGTTTATTTGATTATTTAAATCATTATAATTGTTTTCGTTCACCTTTTTTCCTCCTTCCATTTTATGATATGTTGGAGTGAAAAAATGAGATGAGTTTTTATCTAATAATGAATAGATTTTATAATTTTTATATGATATACTTTTTTTAAGGTATGGTGTTAAGATTATGAAAAAGGTAAGTATATTATTTTTGGGGTTAATTTTATTGTTTGTTGGTTGTTCAAATAAAGAAGAAGTTAAAACGGAAGATTTATCTTTAAAAGAAATTAAAAAAACTTTAAAAGAAAATGAGAATTCTATAAAAGAGTTATTACAAAAAAATAAAGAATTAGAACAAAAAGTTGAAAATTTAAATAAAGAGAATAGTCAACTTAATGAAAAAATTTCTTTGTTAGAAAAAAGTGATGAATCAATTAATGATGATATTAATAAAAAATATCAAGAATTAAAAAATAGTAATACTAATAGTACAAAAGTTGTATCTACTAATAATTATACTATTTCTAAAAATCAATTAGTTGGAAAGTGGAAATATTTAAATAATAAAAATGAAATAAGTTTTACTAATAATAATGTTGAAGTGTATGGAAATTGGATTATTTATAATGGGTATCAAGCAGTTTATTATATGTATAAAGATGGTAAGTTATATATTACAGATGATGGTGTTGTGATGTTAAAAAAATAGAAGTATTTTTTCTAATAAATGTGGTAAAATAATATTATTTCGAGGTGAAAAATAAAATGGATAAATTAGATAGATTTATTAAAGCACAGGAAAATACATATTATATAGCTTTAAATGAGATAAAGAATGGTAGAAAGAGGTCACATTGGATGTGGTACATTTTTCCACAGATAAAAGGTCTTGGTATGAGTGATGCTTCTAGATTTTATGGAATAGATGGTGTTATAGAGGCTAGAGCATATTTGGATAATGAAATATTAGGTGCTAGATTGCGTGAAATAACAGGTGAACTTTTAAAACTTAATGAAAATAATCCTTTTGATATTTTTGGAACAATTGATACAATTAAGTTAAAATCTTGTATGACTTTATTTAATTATGTTTCTGATGAAGATATTTTTATGGATGTTTTAGAAAAATTTTATAATGGAGAGATAGATGATAAAACAATTTTTCTTTGTGAAAAAGGGAAAAATTTAACATATAAGAATAAAAAATAAAAGATGACATTATTATAGTGAGGAGGAATTTTGTGTTCGATTTAGTATCTAAATTTGATCCGAGTGGTGATCAACCACAGGCAATAGATAAACTTGTTAAAGGAGTAGAGGAAGGAAAAAAATTCCAAGTATTATTGGGGGCAACGGGTACTGGTAAGACTTTTACGATAGCTAATGTTATTCAAAAAACGCAAAAACCAACACTTGTTTTAGCTCACAATAAGACACTAGCTGGACAGTTATATGGAGAACTCAAGGAACTCTTCCCAAATAACCATGTTTGTTATTTTGTCTCATATTATGATTATTATCAGCCAGAAGCTTATGTGGCTAAAACTGATACTTATATAGAAAAAGATGCTTCAATTAATGATGAAATTGATGAACTTAGACATTATGCGACTGCATCACTTTTAGCTCATAAAGATGTAATTGTGGTGGCCTCTGTTTCTTGTATATATGGTATTGGAGAGATTGAAGATTATAAGAAAAAAGTTTTATTTTTAAGTGTTGGAGAGACTGTAGATAGAGATCAAGTGATTGAAAAGTTGATTGAAATGCTTTATGAGAGAAATAATATTGATTTAAAACGTGGTACTTTTAGAGTTCATGGAGATGTTTTAGAAATTGTTCCTATTGGACAGCATGCTCATGGGATTAGAGTAGAGTTTTTTGGTGATGAAATTGATAGGATTAGCGAGTTTGATTTAGTTACTGGAACTTTAGTAAACGACAAAAAAACTTATACACTATTTCCCGCAAGTCATTTCGTTACTAATGATGAAAAATTGAAGATTGCTATTGAAAATATTAAGAAAGAATTAGAAGGGCAATTAGAAAAGTTTCAAAGTGAAAATAAGTTACTTGAGTATCAAAGATTAAAAGAAAGAACTAATTATGATATTGAAATGCTTTCGGAAACAGGTTCTTGTAGGGGGGTTGAAAATTATTCAGCACCACTCGCTTTAAGAAAACCAGGAGAGATGCCAACGACTTTAATTGATTTTTTTGGTGATGATTTTTTGCTTGTTGTCGATGAATCCCATGTTACTTTACCACAAGTTAGAGCTATGTATAATGGAGATAGAATGCGTAAGCAAGCTTTAGTTGATTATGGTTTTAGGTTACCTAGTGCACTTGATAATAGACCTTTAAAGTTTGAAGAATTTGAGGGTAAAATTAAACAAGCAATATTTGTTTCTGCAACACCAGGAGATTATGAGATGGAAAAAGTTCATAATAAGGTTACGGAACAAATTATAAGACCAACAGGTTTATTAGATCCAAAGATTGAGGTTAAACCGACTAAAAATCAAATAGATGATTTAGTTAGTCAAATACATAAACAAATAGAGAAAAATGAAAGAACTTTAATTACAACTTTGACAATTAGAATGGCTGAAGAATTATCTGTTTATTTGAAAAATTTAGATATTAAAGTTGCTTATTTACATAATGAGATTAAGACTTTAGAGAGAATGCAGATAATTCATGATTTGAGGGTTGGTAAATATGATGTGGTTGTTGGAATTAATTTACTTCGTGAGGGAATAGACGTTCCAGAAGTTAGTTTAATTGCAATAATGGATGCGGATAAACAAGGATTTTTACGAAGTGAACGTAGTTTAATTCAAACAATTGGTAGAGCGGCTCGTAATGCGAATGGTAGAGTTATCATGTATGCGGATGAGATAAGTTCAGCTATGGATGCGGCTATAAAGGAAACTAATAGAAGAAGAAGTATTCAAGAAGCTTATAATAAAGAACATGGAATTGTTCCAAAAACAATTATTAAAGAAATACGTGAGGTTATCTCTAATAAGTTTGAAATTAAAGAGAAAAAAGAGAAAAAGATGACTAAGAAAGATAAAGAAAGATTGATGTTTGATTTAGAACATGAAATGAAAGAAGCAGCTAAAAACTTAGATTTTGAAAGAGCTATGGAACTACGTGATGCATTATTTGAGATGCAAAGTGAATAAGGATTAGAGTTTTTCTAATCTTTATTTTGTTAGGGACTTCTTTTGTTTCTTTTATTGGAATATGCTATAATGAGGGTGGTGAAAAATATGCGAAAGAGGAAGAATAATTTTTTTATTAAAGTATTTGATTGGGTTGTTCGTATTTTGGGTTATACAGTTATTTTAATGCTTATGACACTTGTATTTAAAAATACACTTTATATCGATAATTCATATTATGGTTTTTGGTGTTTAGTGGCTTCTATTTTAATTTATTTACTTAATAAAACGATTAAGCCTTTTTTGGTATGGCTTACTATCCCAATTACTGGTATTACTTTAGGTTTATTTTATCCTTTTATAAATTTAATTATTTTAAAAATAGTGAGTTTTATTTTAGGTGATCATTTTAGTATATATGGTATTTGGTTTGCGGTATTAGTAGCTATATGTATATCTGTTTTGAATGTTGTTTTAGATATGACTTTATTTAAAAGAATAACATTTAAGGAGGACAAGAATGGATCCAATAATTAATTTAGGTATTATTTCTATTCACTGGTATTCAATTTTACTTTTTATTGCAATTTTAATAGGTTCTAATTTAGCTATAAAAGAAGCAAAGAGACATGGTTTTGAAGAAGATTTTATGGTTAATTTGCTTTTTTTAGGAGTTATTATTGGAATTATTGGTGCGAGAATTTATTATGTTATATTTAATTTTGATTATTATAAAGATAATTTAATAGAAATATTTAAAGTTTGGAATGGTGGTCTTGCAATTCATGGTGGAATAATAGCTGGATTAATTACTATTGCAGTTATATGTTATAAGAAAAAGGTTAATTTACTTAAAATATTAGATTATTTGGTGGTTGGACTTATTATCGCACAGGCTATTGGAAGATGGGGTAATTTCTTTAATGGCGAAGCACATGGACCAGTGACTACACTTGCTTATTTAGAAAGTTTAAATTTACCTCAATTTATAATTGATGGTATGTTTATAGATGGTAATTATTATATTCCAACTTTTTTCATTGAGTCTGTTTGGTGTTTTATAGGATTTATAATTATGATTGTTTTAAGAAGAAAAAAATTTATGAAGATTGGATATTTAACTAGTTTTTATTTAGTTTGGTATGGTATTGAGAGATTTTTTGTTGAAGGAATGAGAACAGATAGTTTGATGTTTTTTTCACTTAGAATAGCTCAGTTAGTGTCACTAGTAATGATTATTATTGGAATAGTTTTATTTATTTATAGTTTGAGAAAGTCTAAAAAATATGAAGGTGATGAAAATGCGTAAGTGTGTAATTATAGGGGCAGGGCCTGCTGGTATGAATGCGGCTTTGTATTTAAAAAGAGCCGGAATAGAACCTATTATAATTGAGAAGGATGTGCCTGGTGGTGAGATGCTTAAGACTGATAAAATAGAAAATTATTTGGGATTTGAATCTATTTCTGGTGGTGAACTTGCACTTAAAATGAGCATACAACTTAAAGGTTTAGGAGTTAATATAATTAGAGATAAGGTTATTAAAGTTAGATATGATGATAAATTTATAGTAGAGTGTGAGAAAGAACAATATGTTTCTGATTATGTTATTGTGGCAACTGGTAGGACACCTAGAAAACTCGGTTTAAGAGGAGAAGAAGAATTAACTGGAAAAGGTATTAGTTACTGTGCGGTTTGTGATGGAGCTTTTTATAGAGGTAGAGAAGTTGCTGTAATTGGTGGTGGAGATGCGGCTTTAACTGAAGCATTATATTTAGCTGATTTATGTTCTAAGGTGTATGTTGTTGTACGTCATAATTTAAGAGCAAGTGATGTGCTTCAAAATAGGGTTAAAGCAAAAGAAAATATTATAGTTTTAAAAAATGTTAATGTTAATGAATTAAAATATGATGATAAATTATCTAATGTTATTTTAGATGATGGAAAAACATTACCAGTTAGTGGAATGTTTATTGCTATTGGTAGAATGCCTGAACTTAGTTTTTTAAATGAAATTGATTTAGAAATGAAAAATGGATATATTTTAACAAATGATAAAATGCAAAGTAATATTAAGGGACTTTATGCAGTAGGTGATGTTAGATATAAAGATTATTATCAGATTGTTACTGCAGTAAGCGATGGGGCAGTGGCTGCATTAGCTATTAGAGAGGAAGTATAATTATGAAATTAGCAGTTTTAGGCGGAGGAACAGGAATGAGTTGTTTGCTCCGTGGCCTTAAAAAATTACCTTTTGATATTTCTGCAATTGTGTCTGTATGTGATGATGGAAGTAGTACTGGTAGACTTCGAGAGGAATTTCATACACCAGCTGTTGGAGATATTCGTAAAGTCTTGATTAGTTTATCAGAAAATGAGAATGAGATTAAAAAATTATTTGATTATAGGTTTAATACATCAAGTGATTTAGATGGGCATGCTTTAGGTAATTTGCTTTTGACTGGAGCAGCTTCTATTACTGGAAATGTATCTGATGGTATTGAACTTGTCAATTCATTACTTAAATTAAAGGGTAAAGTTATACCTTTAACAGAGGATAATGTTACTTTGATGGGTAAAATGAATAGTGGTAAAGTTGTTATGGGCGAGCATCATATTACAGAATATAATGATAAAATTAAATCAGTTTATTATAAAGAGACACCTGAGGTTAACCCTGATGTTTTGAAAGCTATTCGTGAAGCTGATGCGATTGTACTTAGTATGGGAAGTTTATTTACAAGTATTATTCCTAATTTACTTTGTAAAGAGGTTAAAAAAGAAATTGATAATAGTAAAGCTAAAATTATTTATGTTTGTAATATTATGACTCAACCTGGTGAGACTGATGATTTTAAGGTTTCAGATCATGTTAAGTTGCTTAATAAGTATTTAGGTAAACGTAAAGTTGATGCGGTTATTTTAAATAATGGTATGATTGATCCAGAAATTGTTAAAAATTATGAAACTACAGAACAAAAAGATTTGGTTAAAGTTGATTATGATAATTTGAAAAAGTTGAAAGTTGATATTATTGATAATGATTATATTGTTATTGAAAATGGAATGATTAGACATAACACACTTAGAGTGGCAATTGATATACTTTCATATTTGCTAGATTAGAGGTGATTTTTATGTCATTTACGGCTACTGTTAAGGATGAAGTTAGTAAGCTTGATATACCTGAGACTGAAAAAATTTCTGAATTATCGGCAATTGTCCAAAATAATGATTATAGTAATGGAATAAAAATTGTAACTGAGAATAACTCGGTAGCTAGACTTGTATATTCTTTATTTAAAGATTTATTTAATGTGTATGCGAAGGTTAGTGTTAGAAGAGGTTATAATTATAGTAAAAATATGCTTTATACTTTAGAGGTTAAAAATAAGGTGGCAGATATTTTAAAATCTCTTGGTATTATAGGTGCGGTTCCTGAAAATTTTATATATGCAGATGAGGCATTATTGATGGCATATTTAAAGGGATTATTTTTGATGAAGGCAAGTGTGAATGATCCTAAAACTTCAAGATATCATTTAGAATTTAATTTGGATAATTTAGAGTATGCTGAATTTATTCAAAAAAGTTTGAATTATTTTCATTTGAATAGTAAGATTTTGCACCGTGAACACAGGTATGTTGTTTATATTAAAGAAGCTGAAAAAATTGGTGATTTTTTAAGAATAATGGGCGCTACAAAAGCGGTACTTTATTTTGAAGACATAAGAATATATAGAGATCATAAAAATATGACTAATAGACTTAATAATTGTGAGCAAGCCAATGTGGATAAGATTATTGAGACAGCTAATGAACAGGTTAAGGATATTGAGTTACTTAAAAGAATGGATGTATATGATTTACTTAATGATAAAGAAAAGGAAGTTTCGGAGTATAGAGTTAAATATCCGGATGCTTCGTTATTAGAATTGAGTCAAATAATTAGTATGGAAACAGGTAATAAAATTACCAAATCAGGTGTATATCATAGACTTAACAAAATTAGACAATTGGCTTTAAAGATGAAAGAGAAGAATAAATCAGAAAATTAAAATGTTTTTTGATTTTTTTTTAAATTTGTTTTGTAAAAAAATGTTCTTTGTCGCAGATATATGACCAAATTTATTTTGTTAAATTTTTTTGACTTTTTTAAAATTGATTTTCGACTTTTTTAAAATTAACTCCCGGCTATTTTAAAGTCACAATTTGACTTTTTAAAAACTATTTCATATAATAAGTTTGAAAGTTGGTGATAAAATGTATGAAAGAGAAGCTTTGAAAGTTATAGAAAATATTAACAAAACATTTAAGGTTTTATTAGTTACTGGTCCTAGGCAGGTTGGGAAAACGACCTTACTTCTTAGTATTAAACCTGATAATATGGAATATGTAACTCTTGATGATGTTGTTTTAAGAGAACAGGCTAGAAAAGATCCAAAACTTTTTTTAGAAGAACATCCTGCTCCTTTATTAATTGATGAAGCACAGTATGCACCTAATTTGTTTTCATATATTAAGATTGCTGTGGATAAAGGTGATAAAAATGGGATGTATTGGCTTACTGGTTCACAGCAGTTTCATTTAATGAAAAATGTATCAGAATCACTTGCTGGAAGAGTTGGAATTGTTAATTTAAATAGTTTTATGTACTGTGAAATAGCTAGAAATAAATCTAAAGTTTTATTTGATCCTTTGAATTTAAAAAAAGCTGAAAAGATTAATGTTAATGAACTTTTTAAAATTATATATAAAGGTGGAATGCCTGCTCTTTATAAAGATGATAATATTGATTCTAATATATATTTTCAAGGATATTTGGATACATATATTTCAAGAGATGTGAGAGAACTTACAGAAATTGGCAATGTTGAATCATTTAAAAAATTTATTGTTAGTGTGGCTTCAAGAACGGGTGAACAGTTAAATTATAGTACACTTGCCGATGATGCAGGAATAAGTGTTCCAACAGCAAAATCATGGCTTTCAATACTTACATCATCTGGATTAGTTTATTTGTTAGAACCTTATATGTCATCAGAATTAAAAAGAATTACGCATATGCCTAAAATTATTTTTATGGATACAGGTCTTGCTGCTTTTTTAGCTGGATGGGAAAGTGCGAGAGATTTACAGCTTAGTCCAAGTGCCGGTCATTATTTAGAAACTTATGTAATAAGTGAGATTGTTAAAGATTATAATGCGAGAGGAATTAGACCAAATTTATCTTATTATAGAGATAAGGATAAAAAGGAAATTGATTTAATTATTTATAAGAATAATACTCTTTATCCTTTTGAAATTAAAAAGACAGCTTCACCAAATAAATCAATGATTAAAAATTTTGAATTACTTAATAAAAGTAATAAAAATATTGGTACAGGAGGAATTATTTGTCTTTATGATGATTTGATGCATTTAGATGAAAATAATTATATTATTCCCATATCTTCGGTGATTAATGCGAAAGAATTATAGGTATTATACTTATAATTCTTTTTTACTAGGAATTTACTTTGTAAAAGGTAAAATATTTGAAGTTAAGAAAATGGTAATGTCCAGTGTGTCAAATGAATTATAATTGTGATTATAATGTAGCAGTAATGTTTAAGGTTTTAAAAAAATATATGTTATGTTTAAAGTAAGGTATCTAATTAATAAATTTTATATATAAAATATAAATTAAGGTGGCTACTATTTGATATTGGTTTATAGAGAAGTCTTAGATTCTGCTAAAGAAGAAAGAACTTATCATGAGGTAATAACATTCAAAATTTATTTTATTCATTTTTTTGTAAAATAATTAAAAAATGATATCTATCATAAATAGAATAATTTAAAATTTAAATGTTAGTTGACAAGACAAGAATGATAATTTATAGTATAATGGATAAGAGGGTGAAATTATGCGAGAACTCTTTGAAACATTAAATGAAAATATAAAAAAACATGATGAAATAATAATTATGACACATGCGAGACCTGATTTAGATGGAATGGGGTCTGCTTTAGCATTTTCTAAAATAGTTAATTCTATGAAGAGAAAAGTTTATATTGTTTCTCCAAAAGAAAAATTGTACCGTTCTTTGGATAAAGCTATTAAATTACTTATTGATAATGATATAACTTTTGATTTTAAGAGTGAGGAAGAAATAATAAAAGGTAAATATAATAAACCTTTATTAATTATTTTGGATACACAAAAACCAGAATTGGTAGAATCTGAAAAAGTGCTTGATTTAATTGATGATAAAATTGTTATTGATCATCATATTGGTAGTTTGGATACAATTGATGATACTATATATAAATATAGTGATGCGAATAAATCTAGCATTGTTGAAGTTATAGCAGAGTATTTAAGTTATTTGGATTTAAAAATCGAACCATTAATTATGACTGTTTTACTTTCTGGTATGGTTGTAGATACTAGTAGTTTTAATATCAAGACTACAGCTAGGACTTTTGAAATGGCAGCTTATTTAGCTAAAAACGGGGCAGATTTTGTAATGATTCAAGATATATTAAAAGAACCAAGAGAAGAAATGATTAAAAGATATGGTTTTATAAGCAATAGTGAAGAGATAGCTTCGGATGTTTTGATGTGCATGATGGATGATAAAATACATGGTAATGTTGATATTGCTTTGCTTGCTAAAGAATTACTTAAATTTGAAGATATTAAAGCTTCATTTGCGGTTGGAAGGATTTCTCATAGTATTGTAGGAGTTAGTGCTCGTTCTATGGGTGATGTTAATGTTGGTGAAATTATGGAAAAGTTAGGTGGCGGAGGTCATTTAACTGATGCGGCCGCACAAATTAAGGATAAAACTCTAGAAGAGGTTGCTGATGAATTAAAAAAAATCGTTAAGGATGTGATAAAATGAGAGTTATATTACTTAAAGATGTAAAGAAACAAGGAAAAAAAGATGATGTAATAGAAGTTAAAGATGGTTATGGAACTTATTTAATTAATAATAAATTAGCTGTTTTGGAAACTAAAGGAAGTAGTAAAATTTTAAAGAAACAACAAGAAGAGGCAGCTTTAGAAGAGTCTTTACTTTTAAAGGAATGCGAAGATATTAAAAGAAAATTAGAAAAAATGACTTTGAATTTTAACGTTAATACTGGTAAAAATGGACAAGTTTTTGGACAAATAAGTACTAAACAAATTGCTGAAGAATTAAGGAAAAAAGGTTTTGATATTGATAAAAGAAAGATTAAACTAGATGTACCAATTAATACATTAGGTGTTACTAATGTTAAAGTGATTTTACATAAAGATGTAGAAGCAACTTTAAAAATACATTTACAAAAGTAGGTGGTTAGATGAATGATAGAGCTATGCCGCAAAAGATAGATGCGGAACAAGCTGTAATAGGTTCAATGTTTTTAAGTGAGAAGGCTTTAGAACGTATAGTTGAAAGATTAAATAAAGATATGTTTTATTTGGATTCTCACAAAAAAATATTTGAAACTATTAAAAACTTAGCTGATAAAAAAGTACCAATTGATATAACAACTGTTACGGCAGAACTTGAAAGAAAAAAACTACTTAATCAAGTTGGTGGAGTTGAATATTTAACACAAATAATTAATGTTGTACCAACAGCGGCAAATGCGGATGAATATATTAATATTATTGAAGAAAAGTTTTTAAGACGTAATTTAATTGAGGCTGGTACTGATATTGCAAATGCGGGTTTTTCTTCAACTGAAGATATTGGTGATATTTTAGATGATGCTGAGAAAAAAATATTTGATGTTATTAAAAATAGAAGAGGTTCTGAATTTAAGACTATTCAAGATGTTTTATTTAAAGCTCAAGCTGATTTGGAGAAACTTTCTTCAATGAAGGGTGAAATTACTGGAGTTCCATCTGGATATTATGATATTGATAGATTAACGGCTGGTTTTCATGAAAATGAACTTATTATAATTGCAGCCCGTCCAGCCATGGGTAAGACTGCTTTTGCGGTTAATATGGCGGTTAATATGGCAATGAATGCAAAAAAAACTGTAGCTTTATTTAACATGGAAATGGGCGCTGAACAATTGATTTCACGTATGCTTTCTTCAGTTGGTCAAATTGAAGCTTCTAAATTACGTACAGGAAAATTAGAACATAATGATTGGAAGCGAGTTAATGAAGCTATTAGTAGACTTGCTGATACTAAAATATTTATCGATGATACTCCAGGAATGACAGTTAGTGAAATTAGAGCAAAGTGTAGAAGGCTTGCGAATTCTGAAGATGGTTTAGATATTGTAATTATCGATTATTTACAACTTATTAATGGTTCTGCTAGATATGCTGGTCAAAGACAACAAGAGGTATCTGAAATATCTAGATCATTAAAAACTATGGCGATGGAACTTAATATTCCGGTTATTGCTTTAGCTCAACTTTCACGTAGTGTTGAAGGTAGAGAAGATAAAAGACCATTACTTTCTGATTTAAGAGAGTCTGGTTCTATTGAACAAGATGCAGATATTGTAGCTTTCTTATATCGTGATGATTATTATAATAAAGAAAGTGCAATTGATGAAAATACAAGTAAAAGTGAATTTATTATTTCTAAACATCGTAGTGGACCTACAGCTACTGTTAATTTGATTTTTAAGAGAGATACTAGTTCATTTTTCAATATGGAAAATAGTCAGGTAGGTGAGTAGATGAAAAAATTTAGTATAGGTATAATGCTTGCTATAACTATAGCTTTAGTTTGTGTTTTAGGCTTTGGTTATAAATCATCACCTGAACCTAATAATTATTATGAGGTTTATTTAAATGATGAGTCTTTAGGTACTATTAAATCTAAAGATGAATTAGAGGATTATATTGATGAAAATGGTGCTTATTATAAAAAGAAATTTAATGTTGATAAGGTTTATTCACCTAAAGGATTACAAATTAGAAAATTAACTACATATAATGGTGATGTTGATTCTGTATCTAGTGTATATAGAAAGATTGCTAAAAAGGGTAAATTTACTATCAAAGGTTATGAGTTTGTAATAAAAAAACAGGCTGATGAAAAAAATACTGAGGCAGAAGAACAACTTACAACTCAGAGTATTTATGTTTTGGATAAAAGTGTTTTTAAAAATGCTGTGGAGGCTTTAATAAGAACTTTTGTTGGTGAAGATAGTTATAAAGCTTATGTTGATGATACACAAGTGAAAATAGAAACTACAGGTGAGGAAATACAAAATGTATATGTTAATGAAGATATTACTGTTAAAGAAACTAATATTCCTGTAGATGAGACAATTTATACTGATGAGAGTACTTTGGCTAATTATTTATTATATGGAAAAAATCAAACAGGCAGTGAATATATTGTTCAAGCTGGAGATACGATTGAAAATGTTGCTTTTAATAATAAAATTAGTCCCGAGGAAGTTTTAATTTCAAATACGGATTTAACTAGTACAACTAATTTACTTTATCCTGGTCAAAAATTAAGAATAGTTGAGACTAACCCTCAAATTAGTGTTGTTGAAGAATCTTATGTTGTTGAAGATATTGAAAGTCAATATACGACTGAAGAACGTTATGATGACAATACAGCTATAGGACAAGATAAGGTTATTCAAGAAGGTCAAAATGGTTTGGAACGTGTAGCTCAAAAGGTTAGAAAAGTTAATGGAATTATTAATTATGTTGATCCTCAAGGTAAAAGTGTATTGAAGGAACCGGTTAGTAGGATTATTCTTAAAGGAAATAAATATATTCCTGATGTTGGAAGTACAACTAGCTGGGGATGGCCTACAGATAGTGGTTGGACTTTAAGTAGTGGTTATGTATGGAGAACTAATCCAGTTACTGGAAAGCGTGAACTTCATGGTGGCCTTGATATAAGTGGTACTGGATATGGTTCAAAAATATATGCGACAAATAATGGTCGTGTAAAAGAAGCAGGTTATCATTATAGTTATGGTAATCATGTAATAATTGATCATAATAATGGTTATTTAACATTATATGCTCATATGTCTAGAATAAATGTAAAGGTTGGTCAAGTAGTAGCTCGTGGAGATGTTATTGGTTATGTTGGTATGACTGGAACTGCCACTGGTCCGCATGTTCATTATGAAATATGGAAGGGTTGCGATTATTGCCGAATTAATCCGATGAGTATGTACTAATGAAAATTTGTGTTTTAGCAAGCGGAAGCAAGGGTAACTGTTCATATATTGAGACTGAAAAAACTAAGTCATTAGTGGATTTAGGAATGAGTGCAAGTTATGTTGCTAAGTCTTTAAAGAACATTGGTGTAGATCCTTCTTCTATTCAAAGGGTCTTTATAACACATACACATGCGGATCACGTGTCAGGTTTAAAAGTATTTTTAAAAAAATATCATCCTACTATCTATTTAACTAAAAAAATGGAAGATGAATTGGATTTTGATATTTATGATAAAGTTTATATTGACAAAGATACGTCTATTGCTGATTTAAATGTTTCGGTAATTAAAACTTCTCATGATGTTGCAGATTCTAATGGTTATATATTTTCTTCTTTAGATAAATCTATTGTATATATTACAGATACTGGTTATATTCATGTAAAAAATTTTGATAAATTAAAAAATAAGAGTTTATATGTTTTTGAAAGTAATCATGATGTACGTTTGCTTAGAGAAGGAAAATATCCTTATTATTTACAACAACGTATACTTAGTGATAAAGGACATTTATCTAATAAGGATTCGGCATATTATTTATCAAATTTTATTGGAGATAATACAGAAAAAATAATTTTAATACACCTTAGTGAGGAAAACAATAGACCTGAGATTGCTTTAAAAACATTACTTGATACTTTGGAAAAAAAAGGTGTTAGAAGACCAGATATAGAAATAGCTATGCAAAGAGAAAGTACGGAGTTAATAGAATTATGAAAATAATATGTGTTGGTAAGATTAAAGAAAAATTTTTTGTGGGTGCTATAGAGGAATATAGTAAAAGAATTAGTAAATATACTAAATTAGAAATTATTCAAATTTCTGATGAAGCAAATGAAAGTGTTGCTTTAAAAAAAGAAGGAGAAAAGATACTTTCTAAAATTAAAGATAATGACTATGTTGTTACTTTAGAAATAGAAGGTAATAGTTTAACTTCTTTGGAGTTTGCTAAAAAAATTGATAATAATTTTGGGAGTAATAAGAGTTTAACTTTTGTAATCGGCTCATCTTATGGTCTTGATGATTTAGTTAAACAAAGAAGTGATTATAAGTTATCTTTTTCTAAATTTACTTTTCCGCATCAACTTTTTAGAATTATACTACTTGAACAAATATACCGTGCATATAAGATAAATAATAATGAAAATTACCATAAATAATTTTAGACTTTTTGGGAATACAATTCTTAAAAAGTCTGTTTTTTCATAAAAACGTGAAAGTTGATATGAAAAAAATACATAAAAACGTGAAACTAATAAAATTTGTATAAAAAAATAAGTTTTAATAAACTTGTTTTATTTTTGGATAAATTTATCTAAACTTACATTTAATGCAGTAGCTATTCGATAAAATGTATCTAAAGAAAAGTTAGCACTTACTTTTTCACTTTCGATTTGTCTGATATAGTCATGTGATAAATCGACCATTTCGGCTAGTTCAGCAGCTGTTATGCCTTTTTCTTTACGATATTTTTTTATATTTTTTCTAATTGTTGAATATATGTCATTATCATATTTTGGTTTTTCCATGTTAGGCATCACCTAACATTATTATAGAATAAATCAGTTTGCTTATATGTTAGCTAGTTCTTCACAAAATTTAATGTTTATGTTATAATTTTAATGTGAGTTAATAACTAACATTTTGTGGTGGGTGATTTGTTAATGAGAAAAATAGGTAGGCATAAGAGAAAAAAACAGAAGAATTTTTTAATAATAGGAAGTTTATCATTACTTTTATTTTTGTGTGTAGGGTATGCAGCTTTTAGTACTAATTTAAGTATAACGGCCAAAGGAAATGTGAAAGAAAAATCGAGAGTAATTCAAGCTTGGGAAGAGAATAGCCAAACAGATTTTCATTTAGACTTTTATAAACAAAATATTGTTAGTGCGACATTTTTAGATAATAATAGTGTTCCAAGTAGTGCGGTGGAGAGTTGGAATGTATCAGAAGATAAAGAGAATGGTAGTGTGATGGCTTGGGTTATTCCTAATAATAATGATAATACTAAGTATGATTTATATATAGGTGCGCCTGCGGGAGTTATAGCAAACGAAGATAGTGGTTATGTGTTTTATGATTTTACACTATTAAATAATATTGAATTTAATAGTAATTTTAATACTGTTAGAGTTACTAATTTGGAAGGAATGTTCCGTAATTGTTTGAGTATTGAAACGTTAAATTTAAGTAGTTTTAACACAAGCAATGTTACAAATATGCACGAGATGTTTTATAATTGTGATAAAATACAATCACTTGATTTAAGTAATTTTGATACAAGCAATGTGACTAATATGGTTTCGATGTTTTTAGATTGTGATTCTTTATTAAGTCTTGATGTAAAAAACTTTAATACATCTAATGTAACAACTATGGAAGCAATGTTTGGTAATTGTGATAATATTGAATCAATTGATGTGAGTAATTTTGATACAAGTAATGTTACTAATATGAGAGATATGTTTTCATATAATCCTAATTTAAAAAGTATTACAGGATTAGAAGATTTTAATACTTCTAATGTTACAAATATGATAGGTATGTTTAATAAGGATAGTAAATTAGAACAAATAAATTTATGTTCATTTGATACATCAAAGGTAATTGACATGCATTTAATTTTTGCTGATACTTCAAGTTTAAAAGTAGTATATGTTGGTACAAATTGGGCAACTGAAAATGCTGATGTTACAAATATGTTTTTAGATAGTGCTATTTCTTCAGTAACGACAGGTCAATGTTAAAAATTTGAATAAAAAATAAGTAAACTACCCATTATTAAATTGAAGGGTGGTTTTTAAATGAAAAAAACAGTTATTTTACTTTTAATTATTGGAGTATTTTATGTGTTTGTTTCTAATGCTTTGGCTAAAACTTTAACAATACCTTCTGATGCGATTAGAATAAGAATTATCCCTAATAGTAATTCAGTTTTTGACCAAGATATAAAATTAAAAGTTAAAGATAAAATAGAAATTACAATGTACGATTTACTTAAGGATGCGAAAAGTAGTGAAGAAGCAGAAGAGATAATCAAAAATAATTTAGAGTTGGTAGATAAAGATGTTAAAAATATTTTAAGTGAAGAAAATTATGATAAAGGATATACAATAAATTTTGGCGAGAATTATTTTCCTGAAAAAGAATATAAGGGAGTTAAGTATGAAGCGGGTTATTATGAGTCGTTACTTATTACTTTAGGTAAAGGCGAAGGTGACAATTGGTGGTGTGTTTTATTTCCACCTTTATGTTTAATCGAAGGAGAAGAAAATACGGAAGTAGAGTATAAATCGATTGTTATGGAGATAATAGAAAAATATTTGTCCTAATATAAAAACTAGTACCATAAACTTTTAATAAGAGGTGAAGTTACTGTGCTACTAGTTTTTTTAATGGCTGTTAGTTTAAGTATGGATGCATTTTCTTTGGCTTTGGCTTATGGAACTTTAGGAATGAATAATAAAGATAAGTTTATTTTATCTTTAATTGTTGGAATTTTTCATTTAATTATGCCATTACTTGGAATGTTGGCGGGTGAGGTGATACTTTCTTTATTTAAATTTAATCCTGATATTTTAGTGGCAATCATACTTTTATTTATTGGTATTCAGATGATTATATCTTCTTTTAAGAAAAATGAGGATATTAAACCATTAAAGTTTAGTGAATTTTTTCTTTTTGGGCTAGCAGTTAGTGTTGATAGTTTAACACTTGGCATAACTTTACCAAATATGGGTTTAAGTACAGTTTTAGCTCCTATAATATTTGCAATTATAAGTTGTTTATTTACATTTATTGGTTTATTTATAGGTAACAAAATCGAAAAATTACTGGGTGATGTTGCTACTGTTATTGGAGGAGCTATTTTAACTATAATTGGACTTGTTTTTGCACTTTGAAGTGTTAAATAAATGCATAGTTATTTGTAAATTTGTGTGAATGTGATAAAATAAATTGAAAGGTGATTTTTAATGGATAAAATTAAAGTTATTGGTGGACAGACTTTAAGTGGAAAAATATATATAAGTGGTTCTAAAAACAGTGTGGTATCTTTGCTTCCAGCTGCAATTCTTTCAGATGAAGTAGTGATTGAAAAAGTACCACATATTTCTGATGTGGATAATTTAGAAGAAATTTTAAGGTTTTTAGATGTTAAATTTTCTTTAGAAAGTGGGACTATTCATATTGATAGTACTCATATGGTAAATAAGCCTATTACTTTAGAATATTCTAGTAAGTTAAGAGCTTCATATTATTTTATGGGAGCTTTGCTTTCTAAGTTTAAAAAAGTTGAAATTAGTTTTCCTGGAGGATGTAATATAGGAAAAAGATCATTTGATTTTCATTTAAGTGGTTTTGAAAAATTAGGAGCTAAAGTTACTATTAATGATAATTTATATATTATTGAAGCGGATGAACTTATAGGTGCAGATATTAATTTACCCTTTCCAAGTGTTGGTGCGACAGTAAATATAATATTAGCTTCTGTTATGGCTAAAGGAACAACTATTATTAATAATGCGGCTAGTGAACCGGAAATAGGGAATTTAATAGAGTTTTTAAATAGTATGGGAGCTAAAATTAAAGGCATAGATACTAATAGATTAGAAATTATAGGTGTTAGTAAGTTAAGTGGCGGATATGTTAAAGTTATTCCTGATAGAATTGAGGCTGGAACATATATATTGGCTGGTGTTATGAATGGTAAAGATTTAGAAATATGTGATGTTAGACCAGATCATTTAACTAGTTTTTTTGAGAAGTTAAAAGAAATAGGATGCGATTATAAGATTGATGGTGATAAAGTTATTACTAATAAAGTCGAACATTTGAAACCGGTTAATATTGAAACAGCTGTTTACCCTGGATTTGCGACTGATTTACAACAACCAATTACTACATTATTATTACAATGTAATGGAGTTAGTACAGTTAAAGAAACAATTTATGAAAATAGATTTCAAAATACTAAATATTTAAATGAAATGGGAGCAAATATTGAAGTTTTAGGAGATACCATTAAAGTATATGGCCCAACTCTTTTAAAAGGAAAATTAGTAAGAACCAGTGATTTAAGAGCAGGAGCTGCTTTGGTTTTAGCGGCTTTATCAGCTGAGGGTGAGACAACAATTACTGATATTAAACATTTACTTCGTGGATATAGTGATTTGATTAAAAAATTAACTAATGTGGGCGCTAAAATATGGCTTGAAGACGAATAGTTTTTGTTTATAATTAATATATTTAAAGTAGATTTATTTCTACTTTTTATTATGGGTGATTTGAATGAAAAAAATATTAATTATAGGGTTAGTTTTGCTTTCAATATTTTTAATTTATTTAGCTAATATGGATAAGAAAGTTTATTATTTAGCTTTGGGTGATTCTTTAGAAAAGTTTTATTTAAATGATGGAGAGGTATATGGTTATTCACATTATATTAAAAAATATTTAAAAGAAAAAGATTTGTTAGAAAGATATATAGATGACTTTGCGAAAGTGGATACAAGAAGTACTGATATTATTCGTGATATTAAAAATAATAAAAAAGTAACTACCACTAAAGGTTCATTTAGTTTAAAAAATGCTTTAATTAAAGCTGATTTAGTTACAGTAAATATTAATTATAATGATATATTTAATAAACTTAATGATCCTAATACTATTTATAGTGAGGTATATGATTATATTGATAATTTAGCTTATGATTTAGATAATTTGTTTAAAATTATGAGAGAATATTGTAAAGAAGATATTGTGTTTATTAGTTATTATAATCCTTTTAATACTTTAGATGAAAATATTTTAGATATATTAGAGTATTTAAATAATAAGTATAAAGATGTGTGTTTAGAATATGATATTATTTATGTAGATATAAGTGATATAAATGTGATAAATGAAAGTAATTTAGAGAAAATTGGTAATAGGGTTATTAATAAAATGACTAAAAATTTGTTTGAGACTTGATTTTTTGATATATGTTTGCTAGAATATACTTGCATTTAATTTCTATGACTTATTTTAGTCATGGCGGAAGGAGAGGATAAGTATGAAAAAAGGTATTCATCCAGAATATATGGATACTAAAGTAACTTGTGCTTGCGGAAATACATTTACAGTTAGATCAAATAAACCTGAATTAGAGGTTGAAGTTTGTGATAAATGTCATCCATTCTTTACTGGAAAACAAGGAACAGTTAAGAAAGCTGGTCAAGTTGAAAAATTCAATAAGAAATATGGATTTACTACAGAAACTAAGTAATATTAGTTTCTTTTTTTGGGGTAAATTTGCCTTTGGCAAATATTGTTTAATAAATAATTTATAAAAGATAGTTTATTAATACAAAATTATACCCCACCACTTCCACCATAGATAAAAGATAAGCACTTTGTTAAAAAATAATAAATGTTAATAAAGAGGGATTAGTTTTTTAGGTTTTAGATTTTATAAAGGTTATACAAAAATTAGAAGTAAAAATATGAAAAGGTTTAAAAGAAAGATTAAATTATATAAAAAAGGAATTATTGATAATGATTTTATATGTGGATATAAGGGTTATTTTAAAATAATAAAAAAGCCTTTTATGGCTTTTGAATTAAGAAGTTAATTAATTCTTCTGGGTTTTTATTTTCATATATTATTTGTTCCATAAGGTTTATTATAGGCATATCGACATCTTTATTTTTAACAAGTTCACTAATTGATTTTAAGGTATATAATCCTTCAATGGTTGTGTTTTTAATGTAGTTGTCTAGTTCATCTTTTGATACTTTAGAACCAATTAAATAACCAAATGAATAATTTCTACTTTTAGGAGATGTGGCGGTTAATAATAAATCACCAAATCCAGCATATGATAATACGGTATTACCATCACCACCTAAGCCTTTAATTAAACCTCTAATGTCATGTAATGATTCAGTTATCAGCATAGCTGAAGTTGATTCTGGCATTTTTAATCCAGCTAAAATACCAGAGGCTATAGCTATGATGTTTTTAACTGAACCACATAATTCAGTTCCAATAATATCATGACTTTTTCTTAGTTTAAAATGGTTATTGGCTAGTGCTTTAAAAGTTAATTCAATAGTTTCTTTGTCTTGGCAAGCTAAAGTAAGGCCCACTGGATAGTTATTAGCTATATCAATGGCAAAGGAAGGTCCTGATATAACGGCTATTTTATCTGTGTTTAAAATATTTTTGACTACATCATAAACAAATAGATTTGTATCTTGTTCAATACCTTTGGTTGCTACACAAATAGGGGTATTTTGATAATATTTTTTAACCTTTTTAATACTACTTGATAAAAAGGCTGTAGGTATAGCTTCAACTATTAAATCTGATTTATCTAAGGCTTTTTCTAAATCGGTAGTTATTTGAATGTTATTATAAAGTTCAATATTTGGAAGTTTTGGGGATTTTCTTGTTTCAGTTAATTCTTTAACTTCATTTTCAAATGGAGTCCATATAGTTACTTTGTTTTTGTTTTCACTTAAAATTTGAGCTAAAGCACATCCATATGCGCCTGCTCCTAATACTGTTACTTTCACTTCTATCACCTAAATTAATTTTAACATTTATGAGAATATAAGTAAATATTTAATTGTTTGGAAATTTGTATAGTAAATCTTCGGAAAATTGTATAGTGAATTATTGGAAAATTGTATAGCGGTGTGTTATAATTATAAATAATAAGGATGGTGATAATTTATGAAAGAAACATTAGAAAATGTTATGCTTATGGGACTTGGTGCGATGGTAATGACTAGTGAAAAGGCTAAAGATTTAAAGGATGAATTACTTAAAAAAGGTACGGAAGCTTATAAGCAAGGACAAGAATTAAATGAAGAATTAAAACATAATATAAGTGAAAAAATAAAAGAAAATGTTACAGTTACAGTAGAAAAGAAAGATTTAACTAAAGAAGATATTATTGAAAAGATAAATGAGTTAAGTGAAGAAGATAAAAAAGAAATTTTAAATTTATTAAAGGTAAAAAAGAAAAAAGATGTTCAGTAGTAAAGATAGGTTATTAGAGATTGTCCGCATTATTAAAAAATATGATTTAATTAAGAATGCGACACCTGAAAATTTACGTCTAGCAATTGAAGAAGCTGGACCAACCTTTATTAAACTTGGTCAGATTTTAGCTTCAAGAGATGATATTATTCCAAAAGAATATTGTGATGAACTTTCACATTTAAGAAATCAAGTAAAGCCAATGAGTTATGATAAAGTTTTGGAAATTTTAGATAGAGAATATAAAGGGACTACTTTTGAAATTTTTTCGAGTATTGATGAGATTCCAATTGGTTCGGCTTCGATTGCAGAAGTGCATAAGGCTGTTTTAAAAGATGGTACAGAGGTAGTTATTAAAATTCAAAGAGAAAATATATATGAATTAATGGCTATGGATGTTAGGTTACTTAAAAAAATTGTAAGTATACTTAAATTAGACAAGGTATTTGATTCTATATTTAATTTTAATGATATTATCGATGAGATGTTTGAAACAGCTAAAGAAGAAATGAATTTCTTGATTGAAGCTTCACATACAGAAGAATTTTATGAAAAAAACAAAAATGTTTTATATATTCGTTCACCTAAAGTTTATAAAGAATATACAACTAGTAAATCTTTAGTTATGGAATATATGGATGGAATTAGAATAAATGATTATGCTAGTTTGGAGAAAAATGGATACGATAGAGATGAGATTGGAAAAAAATTAGCGGCTAATTATATTAAACAAGCTTTAGATGATGGTTATTTTCATGCAGATCCTCATGTAGAAAATTTAAAAATTAAAAATGGCAAAATTATTTATTTAGATTTTGGAATGATGGGAAGACTTTCTAGGCGTGATAGAGATCTTTTGAGTAAATGTATTATGGCAATTATAAAAGATGATGTAACAGAAGTTTCACATATTTTATTAGCTTTTGGTAAGACTAGAGGTCCTATTGACCATATGGTTTTAAAAAACGATATAAAAAGAGTAATAGAAAAAAATAAAACTCAAGATATTTCTGATATTGACATAAAAGATTTTATGAATGATTTTTTGGTTATGCTTTCTAATAACCATATAAGTTTACCTAAAGATGTGACTATGCTTATGAGAGGTATTATAGTTTTAGAAGGTGTACTTAGAAGTGTTAGTCCTAAAATAAATTTAATGCAGATATTAGGTACACATATTAAACCTAATAATATTTTTGATGAGGATAAGGCAAAAAAATTTATACACGAAGCCGCACAAAGTGGTACTGATATGGTTTATTTACCTAATGAAATGCTTTCATTTTTAAAAGGTGTGAATAGTGGAGAATTAAGATTTAATATTGAACTTAATGATTCAAAACATCAAATGAGAAATTTGGAACAGTTAGTTCATTTATGCATGGTTACAATTTTAGATGTGGCTTATATTTTGGGAACTAGTTTAATAGTTATGCAAAGTGATGGAGAGTTACCGTTTATATTTTATGTTTATTTAATATTTGGTGGAATATGTACTGTTTGGATTTTTTATAAGATGTTTACTAGTAAAATAAGAAATAGGAGAAGATGATTATGAATGAATATGTACCAAATCCAATGCTGCAAAATATAGTTAAGCAGCCAAAGAAACCTAATAAATTGGTAATAATTTTATCTATTTTAGTAGTTGTTTTATTAATTATTATTTTAATTTTAATGATGAGTAAACCCAGAGTTGTAACTACTGAGGTGCAGAGACAGGAAAGTTTAGATGATATTGCTTTAGAGCTTGAGTATTTTATTGATGAAAATAAGTTGGATGCTCTTGATGCTTTTGGTTATGATAATTTAACTTGGGTGGCAATTAATAAAATATGTTATGGAATTAATAGTTGTACTCAAATTCAAGGCGATGCTGTCAAAAAATATATCAATGATGTGTTTGATACAGAGGTAACTTTTTCGAATGTTAATTGTTATCTTAACGATGGTCCTCTTTACACATATGATAGTGTAAATAATGTGTTTGTTTGGAATGATACTCATGCGCATGGTGGTTTATCAACAAAACCTATTTATAGTAAAATAAATAGTATTAAAAGAAATGATGGTAAATTTGAACTTGTTTTGAATAAATTATATTATAATCCTGAGCAGAGCGATTATATTACAACTGATCCACTTGGTATAAATAGGGTTTATAATGCGAATGATTATATGCATACTACAGAAGATGGTGAGGATGTTAATTTGACTAAGTTAATAGCTGATTATGATAATAATTTCGATACTCTTAAAAACACGGGTACTAGATATAAATATATTTTTGGTCAAAAAGATGGGCATTATGTTTTAGAAGAATATGAAGTTATTAGTGCAGAGTAGATTTTTATAATCTACTTTTTGTAAAGAAACTTTTGTTTAATTTTTTGACTTATTATGATAAAATTTAATAAAGGTTTTGGGTGAGAGAATGAGTAAAGTAAAATATTTTTTTAATAAAGTTTATTCAAAATTTAAAATAGGTTGTATAGTTATTTTGTTCATATTTTTTGGAATACCTTTTATTTTTGGGTTTATTGGTTCTGTGTTTGAATCTTTGAATGAGGAAGAAAAGATTTCCTTGGCTGATGGATTTACTATTGAAAAATATGATGTTGTTTTGGATGTTAAAGAGGATAATAAGGTTGATGTGACTGAGAATTTAACGGTTAATTTTACAAGTGCATATAAACATGGTATTTATAAATATACACCTGAGTGGTTGGAATATAAAGGCATGGATGGTAAAGTTATAAAAAGAAAGTCTAATGTTTTAGACTATAGGGCGGAAAATGATTTATATACTGTGGATAGAGTTAATAAAAAAGCTAGAATAAAAATAGGTAATGCGGATGAGTATGTCGGTAAGGGTGAAAAAACTTATGTGATTAAATATACTTATGATATGGGTAAAGATCCATTTGAGGGATTTGATGAGTTTATTTTTCATGCTTATGGAGATTATTGGGGAACAGAGATTAAAAATGCTTCTATTGAGGTAAATATGCCTAAAAGTATAGAAGGGTACAATGTTAACTTTTTTACCGATAAATATAGAAAAGAAAATGTGAATGAAGCAGTTGATTTTTCAATTAATGGTAATACTTTAAAGGCTAATTTTAATGAAAATAAAAATTATGAACTTCAATTAAAAAAATATTGTGAAAAAAATTACGAACAATATGGTGAAGAGTGTGATTATTCTAATTTTGAATATGATTATGAACCGCTTTCTAAATCACTTACAGTTGATGTTGAATTACCTGAGGGATATTTTAAAGGTGGAAGTTATAATTATGGTTTTGGTTCTATACTTGTTTCTATATTAATATTTGTTTTAACGGGTTATACTATTTATAAATGGTTTAAATTTGGAAGAAATTATGCGAAGAGTGTTCAGACAGTAGAATTTTATCCTCCTGAGAATCTTAGTTCAGCAGAGATTGGGTATGTTTATAATAAAAGACAGGCTAATAAGAAATTAACTATTTCACTTGTTGTTCAGTTAGCTAGTAAGGGATATATTAAAATAGATGAAGTTAAGAATGATATTAAAATAACTAATTTGATAGTTAAACCTAAGAAGTTAAAATCATTTGATGAGACTTTATCAAAACGAGAGATAGAGGTTAAAAAATTAAAGGAAGCTGATGATAAATTAAGTAGGTCAGAGACAACGATGATGGTTTATTTATTTAAAAAAAGCGATGTTAAAAAATTGAAAACGAATATTGATAAATTTTTAAAGGTTAAAGATAGTTTAGTTAATGGTGGATATATTGAGGTTATTAGCGACAATGAGGAAGAAAGATTAAAAGATATTAAGCAAAAAAGAAAAGAATATGATGATAGTGTAAAAAATTATGATAAACAAATGGCAGAGTATAATGAAAAAATTTCTAAGATGCCGGAAATTGGAGAGTTTGAAAAAATTGTTTATGATAGATTATTTAATTCTAAAGATGAGATTATTTTGAGTGAACATAAGACATTTTATGAGGCTTTTAGTGAGGTTGAAAAAACATTAAAGAAAAGTTTTAAAGAGAAGGTTTATGATAAGACATCTAGTAAACAGAGAGTTTATGCTATCTCAAGGACAGTACTTATTTTGATATTGTGTATTATATCTTATAAAGTTATAGAAGATATGGATCCAAGGTTTAGTATTTTATATTATTTATCATTTGGGTGTATTTTAATTAATATATTATTTATTATTTTGATGGGTAGAAAGACAAAATATGGTGAGATGATAAGTGCTAAAGTGATGGGATTTAGAGAGTTTTTGGTGACAGCGGAAAAATCTAAGTTAGAACAGTTAGTTTCTGAGAATCCTTATTATTTTTACAATATTTTACCATATACTTATGTTTTAAATATTTCTAAGAAATGGATTCAAAAATTTGAAAATATTTATATACCTAAAATGGATATGGGTAATTTTGATTATAGTAGCGATTATTTCTATTATTCTATATACGATCATGTTTATTATCCGCCAAGTTCTTCTAGCTCTTCTAGTTCATCATGCGGTGGTGGTTGTTCATCATGTGGTGGTGGATGCTCTTCTTGTGGAGGCGGAGGATCTTGGTAAAAAAGTTTGTTTTACAGTGGCATTTGAGTGAAAACTGTAATTTGAAATGTTTACACTGTTATCAGGAAAATCATAAACCTATTCAGTTAGAGTTTGATAAGTTAGTTATAATATATAAGCAGTTTAAAGAACTTTTAAATAAAAAGAAAATGAAGGGGCATATCAATATTACTGGTGGTGAGCCCCTTTGTAATCCTTATTTATTTAAATTATTGGATTTAATTAAAGAGGATAGTGATTTGATTACGTTTTCTATTTTAACTAATGGAACACTTATTAATGAAAAGATAGCTAAAAAGATTAAATCTTATAATCCTTTATATGTTCAAGTTAGTTTAGAAGGCGGGAAAAAAACAAATGATTATATTAGAGGTAAAGGTACATATAAGAAAATTGCGGAAGGTATTGTTAATTTAAGAAAAGAAAATATATTTACTTCAATTTCTTTTACGGCGACAAGTTTAAATTATAAGGAGTTTCCGAAGGTTGTTCGTTATGCGAGGAAGTATGGGGTTAATAATGTATGGTCTGATAGATTTATACCACTTGGTGATTCTGATAAGTCTTTAGCTTTGAATTATGAGCAGACTAGAGAATATTTAGAAATTATGAATAAGGAAAGAAATAAGTTAAAGAAGGTTAAAAATAGTAATACAACTATTTCAATGTATAGGGCATTACAGTTTCAAATGACTAATGATTTTGCTTATGGATGTACAGCTGGTGACACACTACTTACAGTGATGGAAAATGGTGATTTGGTTCCTTGCAGGAGAATGCCGATTACTATAGGTAATTTATTTGATAGAAGTATGTATGATCTATATATAAATAGTGATGTTTTAAAAGCGCTAAGAGAGAAGAAGATACCTGATGAATGTATAGATTGTGAGCATTCTGAGGTTTGTCATGGTGGATTAAAGTGTTTGACATATGCGATGTATAAAGATTTAAACCATAAAGATTATGGGTGTAATTTGTAATATTTTTGAAAGTTAATCAGTTGTGATTAGCTTTTTATTATTTTACGTCAAAAATGTGTTAAGTATGTTTATATATAATGTATTAGATAAAGAGGTTAATGATTTAAAATGAGTAAGTTATAATTATGGTTTACCTTTTAAAAAAATTAGACTAGTATGGAATAATAGTGCCAAACGGAACTAATTTATCAAAATCGTTATCAGTATAATATTTTATTTTATTTTATTAATTTGCTATTTCTTTGAAAAATAAATTTTATTTATTCTTTATTGTCTATGAAATATAAAATCATATATTATTATTGAAAATGTCAAAAAACGTTATTTTTTCTCTAAAAATATTATATCCTGTTTTCAATAATTATGTAACTGTTTTTATAACAACAGATGTTCGAACCAATGTACGGTTTTAACTTTACTTATGAAAAAGTGTGTGTTATAGTGGATTTGAATGTAGGAGTTAGAAAGGAATGTTAGGGAAAATAATATACTTATATATAAATCTAGTGATGGAACTATAAAAGTTGATGTAAATCTTGTAAATGAGGATATGTGGCTTAGTCAGAATATGATGGCTAAACTTTATGGTACGACTAAGAATAATATATCTATGCATTTAAAAAATATATTTTTGGAAGGTGAGCTTGATAAAAAATCAGTTGTTAAGAAAATCTTAACAACTGTTGGTGATAATAAAAACTATAGTGTTTATCATTATAATTTAGATGCTGTGATTGCTGTGGGTTATAGGATTAATTCTAAAAAGGCAACAGAATTTAGAATTTGGGCAACAAAAGTGTTAAAGGAGTATATGATAAAAGGCTTTGTTTTGAACGATGAGAAACTTAAAAATAATGAAGAGAGTGTATATTTTGAAGAGTTATTAGCTCGAATTCGTGATATTCGGTCATCTGAAAAGGTTTTTTGGCGAAAGGTTTTGGATATTTATGCAACAAGTATTGACTATGATCCAAAAAGTGAGCTTTCAGTAAAATTTTTTAAGACTGTTCAAAATAAGATGCATTATGCAGCGCATGGGCATACAGAGGCTGAAGTAATTTTTTATTTACTAGGAATTTGCTTTGTAAAAGGTAAAAGTTTGCAAGAAGTTATTTACAAGAACGTTTGTATGTGCTATAGTGGATATATCAAAAAATAGAAGGTGATGCTATGAAAATATTAAAAGGCTATGTGTTTAGAATGTATCCAACTGAAAAGCAAGAGGAACTAATTAATAAAACTATTGGCTGCTCTAGATTTATATATAATCATTTTTTGGATGATAAAATTAAAGAATATAAAAAAACTGGCAAAAGTAAAACAGCTTATGACCAAATTAAATTAATACCATCACTTTCTAAAGAAAAACCATGGCTAAAGGAAGTAGATAGTTGCGCACTTAGAAATAGTCTATTTAATTTAGAAGATGCTTATAAAAGATTTTATAATGGAAATGGTTATCCTAAATTCAAAGCTAAAGGAGTACATGAAAGTTATAAAACTAATAATATTAAAAGTAGTTATAAAGGAAATAATTATAATAGTATTAAACTAGATTTAAAAAATAAAACAATAACATTACCAAAATTAAAAGAAGTAAAGATAAGAGGATATAGAAATAAAAATATTATACCTGGTGAGGTAAAAAGTGTAGTAGTTAAAAAAGATGCCGGCAAGTATTATGTAAGTGTATTAACCAACGAAGAATTAATCAAACCAACTTTTGTACCTACAAGTATAATAGGAATAGATTTAGGAATAAAAGATTTAATAGTAACATCATTTAATGAGAAAATAGAAAATAATATAAAACTTAACACTAAAAGAATGGTAGGTTTACAACGAGGCTTAGCTAGATGTAAAAAAGGAAGTAAAAACAGATATAAAATGAAACTTAAAATCCAAAGATTATATCAAAAAATAAAAAATGCAAGAAAACATATGATACATGATATAACAAATAAACTAATAAATGAAAATGACATTATAGTAACTGAGAATTTAGATGTTAAAGGAATGCAGAAAAATCACTATGTGGCAAAAGGCTTAAATGAAAACCCAATATCAGAAATAATCAGAGTACTTAAATATAAAGCTGATTGGAATAACAAAAGAATAATACAAATAGACAGATATTATCCGAGTAGTCAAATATGTAATGTTTGCAATTATCAAAATAAGGAAGTAAAAGATTTAAGTATAAGAAATTGGGAATGTCCAGTATGTCATACAGAGCATGAACGTGATTATAATGCAGCAGTTAATATAATGTTTAAAGGTTTAGAAAAATACATGTTATATCTAGAGCAATCTATCTAATCATAAATTTTGACATAAATAAAATATAAATTAGGGTAGCGACTATCCGATACTGGTCTATGGAGAAGCCTAAGGCTGCTATGAAGTAGAAAGAGCTTACCGTGAGGTAAGCTAATGTCAAAATTTATTTTGGCATTTTGTTCTAGAGTTGACAGCAATAAAGAAAATTTAGGACTTACTAATTTTAATGGAGATTATCCAACTAGAAAAGAAACGGAGGTTGCTAAAAATTATTTATCTGCGGATGAACTTAATATTTTAAATAGAATGGTTTCAGCATATTTGGATGTAGCAGAAATTAATGCTTTAGATAGGCATCCTATGACTATGCAAGACTGGTTAAATGAATTAGACATGTTTTTAAAGATGACTAAAAAAGATATTTTGAAATCTAGCGGGGTTATATCTCATAAGAAAGCTTTAAGAAAAGCTCATGCGGAATATGATAAATATATGCAAAATCATTTAACTAGAGCCGAGAAAGATTATTTGGATGTATTAAATAAAGAGGTTAATGATTTGAAATGAGTAAACTTTTAAATAGGTTTACTTTTTTTGAAAGTTTTTGTTAAAAAAGTGATAAAAAGTGTTGATTTTCATATATTTTTATTGTATAATTTTGAGTGTGTGACGTGCTTAG